>SVLZ01000033.1 GCA_015067665.1 Oscillospiraceae bacterium
ATGAAAAAATAAGCGGGTGTCAAGAAAGGGTTGCTATTTTTTTACAGGTGATTTATAATATAGGCAAATATTAGAAAGAGGTGCTTTCTATGGGCGTCTACGACAAACTGAATCTCACAATGCTCTGCGATTTTTATGAGCTGACCATGGGTAACGGCTACTTCGAAAATGGCTACAAGGATAGGATTTGCTACTTCGATGTATTTTTCCGTAAATGTCCCGACGGCGGCGGCTTCGCCATTGCGGCAGGCCTCCAGCAGATCGTAGAGTATATTCAGGAATTGCATTTTTCTGAGGAGGATATTGCCTATCTTCGTGGCAGAAATCTCTTTACCGAAGGCTTCCTGGAATATCTCAAGGATTTTCGCTTTACCGGTGATATTTGGGCAGTGCCGGAGGGTACGCCTATTTTCCCCAATGAGCCGATCATGACCATTCGCGCTCCGGCCATTCAGGCGCAGCTGATTGAGACCTTTATTCTGCTTTCCGTCAATCACCAGAGCCTCATCGCCACCAAGGCGAACCGGGTAGTCCGGGCGGCGCAGGGTCGGACGGTGCTGGAATTTGGCTCCCGCCGCGCCCAGGGCGCTGACGCAGCCATCTTGGGCGCGAGAGCGGCTTACATCGGCGGCTGTAACGGCACGGCCTGTACCATTTCCGACCAGCTTTTCGGCGTCTACGCCGGCGGTACGATGGCCCACGCCTGGGTGCAGATGTTCGACACGGAGCTGGAGGCATTTACGGCCTACTGCAAGATGTACCCCAACAATGCGACTCTGCTGGTGGATACCTACGATACCTTAAACTCCGGTGTGCCCAACGCCATCCGCGCCTTTAACGAGGTGCTAAAGCCCATGGGTATTACCAAGTGCGGCATCCGTCTGGACTCCGGTGATATGGCATATCTGTCCCGAAAGGCTCGGAAGATGCTGGACGATGCGGGCTGGACAGATTGTAAGATCTCCGTTTCCAACTCTCTTGATGAGTATCTGATCGCAGATCTTCTCCATCAGGGCGCTCAGATCGATATGTTCGGCGTTGGTGAGCGGCTGATCACCGCACGGAGCGAGCCGGTGTTCGGCGGTGTGTACAAGCTCTGCGCTGTAGAGCAGGATGACGGCTCTGTGCTGCCGAAGATCAAGATCTCCGAGAATGTGGGCAAGATCACTACGCCCCATTATAAGAAATTCTACCGCTTCTACGGCAACGATACCGGAAAAGCCATTGCAGACTATCTGTGTGTCTATGATGAGACGGTGGACGACAGCGGCGAGCTGGAGATTTTCGATCCCGAGGCGACTTGGAAGACCAAGACCGTCTACGACTTTACGGCGAAAGAAATGTTAGTGCCGATTTTCAAAGATGGCGAGCTTGTGTACAAATTCCCCACCTTGGACGAGGTGCGGGCATATTGCCTGCAGCAGGTAGATACCCTTTGGGACGAGGTCAAGCGGTTCGATAATCCCCATACCTACTATGTGGACCTTTCCCAAAAGCTGTGGGACATTAAGTACGGTCTGCTGAAAAACCGGAAAAAGAAATGAAAAAAGCAAAGCAGATCGCTCTCGGCGGCGTTTTAGGTGCGCTGGCGGTAACTATTCTCTTTTTAGGCGGTATGATCCCGGTGTCTACTTATATCTGCCCGGTGTTTTGTATGCTGATCTTACAAACGGTGCAAAATTTCTGCGGCAGACGAATGGCTTGGGCTTGGTATGCAATGGTGTCCTTTTTGGCACTGATTTTAGGACCGGATAAGGAAGCGGCAGCCATTCTGGTGCTTCTCGGCTACTATCCGATTATCAAGCCGAAAATGGACAAACTGCCTCTGCGGATCCTTTGGAAATTGGTATTTTTCAACGCAGTTACGGTATTTATGTATACGGCAGTAGTGGCCATTTTGGGACTGGAAGCCATCGTGGTGGAAAACACCTTTATCGGCTATGTAGGTCTTATCTTGATGCTTCTGTTAGGCAATGCAACATTTTTCTTGCTGGATATGACTTTGACCCGTTTTGCCTCCGGTAATTTCCGGAGAAGGAAATAAGCGAACCGCACCACGCAATACGTGGTGCGGTTCTTAGAGTGTCAAAAAAGCCGCCAACCGTCAAAACGCAGGTAAATGAACGGATTATAGCTTGCGCCTTCTCCCTTGGGAGAAGGTAGCAAAAATCTTTGATTTTTGACGGATGAGGGGCGAAAAAGCTTGCTACGCAAGGCATTTTGACTTACATCACAATCCGCACTCTACCGTACCACCTGTACGCCGACGAGTGCGGATTGCTTGTCTTGGCGGCTCCTTTGACCTCTGCCAGTCTGTCAAAAAACAAGTTTTTTGACAAACTGCTAACCGCACCACGCAATACGTGGTGCGGTTCTTTATAGATATTATGCGAGGAGAAAGCTGAAGGCGCTGAGGATAATGAGAAATGCAAAGTTGAATGCGGAAAAAAGCAGAATGTAGTAGCCGGTTTTTCCCTTGTTGTGGTGACTGTATTCCCGGAAGGTGATAAGACTGGCAAGTGAAGCAATGAGCGTACCTACACCGCCGATATTTACACCTAAAAGGAGTGCCTTGTAATTGCTTGTAAATTGGGAGAGCAGAATTGCAGAGGGTACGTTGCTAATGAACTGGCAGGACAGAACGGACACCAAAAACGTGTTTTTATTCAGCAGACCTGAAAAGAGTGTCCGCACAGCAGGAATGCGTGCCATATTGCCGGAGAAGATAAAGAAGAAAACGAAGGTCAAAAGCAGGGGGTAGTCTACCATTTTCAGCGCTTTCCGATCCATAACGAGGAGCACTATGGGGATGACCACAAGACCAAGCTGGTAGGGGATGCTTCGGAAGACAATGGCGATGGCCAGCGCGAACAGCGCTATATAGGCGATAGAACGGCCTGCTGGCAGGCGCAGCTTTTCGTCTTTTAATTCGAAGGGTTCAGGCTTGACGAAAATCAGACAGCATAGCGTGATCAATCCAATGGCAATGAGGAAAGGCCAGACCATTATGCCCATAAATTCCATTGTGGGGATTTGGAATTTTGTGTAGAGATAGAGGTTTTGGGGGTTTCCGAAGGGAGTCAGCATACCGCCAAGGTTGGCGGCAATATTCTGCATAATAAAGGTGAAGGCCATATACTTATTCTTGCCCGTGGTGGTCATTACGTAGGTACCGAGGGGCAAAAATGTCAGCAGTGCCATATCGTTGGCAATCAGCATCGAGCCGATGAAGGTGATATACACCAGCGCCAGAATACAGATGCGGGCATTACGGAAGACCTGAATCAGCTTCTTTGCCAGCATATAGAAAAAGTTGATGTTCTTCAGGGCACAGACCACTGCCAGTACGCAAAAGAGGCAGGTCAGGGTCTTTACGTCGAAATAGTCTATGTACGCTTTGTCGGGCGGGATAAAAAAACAGGTGATAAGCGCGGCAAACATAGCGATGACCATAACGATGTTCTTTTTGAGAAACGTGCCAAAGCCACGGTAGAGGTGAATGTGGTGCAATGTGAACACTCCTTTACGTAAAAAGCAAGGGCATTATATAAAAACAGGTCGGATTTGTCAAGATTGCTTTTACGCAGAGGCTTGCACCCGTACATTTTATTATTTGCAGCTTGTATTTTGCAGAGGGACTGTGCTATACTATATAAAATGGGGAAAGGACGGGCAATATGGACAAGTTTGTGCTAAAATCGGATTATAAACCCACCGGCGATCAGCCGGAGGCCATCGAACAGCTGTCTATGGGTATCGAGAACGGCATCGAGGAGCAGGTACTGCTCGGTGTCACCGGTTCCGGTAAGACGTTTACTATGGCGAATATTATAGCCCGCGCCAACCGCCCTACCTTGGTCCTTGCCCACAATAAGACCCTCGCCGCTCAGCTTTGTTCGGAGTTCCGTGAGTTTTTCCCTGACAATGCGGTGGAGTATTTCGTTTCCTATTACGACTACTATCAGCCGGAGGCATACATTGCCCACACAGATACCTATATCGAAAAGGATTCCTCTGTCAACGAGGAGATCGATCGCCTGCGCCATAGTGCCACTTCAGCGCTGTTTGAACGGCGGGATGTGATCGTGGTGTCGTCGGTGAGCTGTTTGTATGGCTTGGGCGACCCCATCGACTATAAGAGTATGGTCATTTCGCTCCGCACCGGGCAGGAGAGACCGTTAGATGAGATTCTTATCAAATTGGCGGAAATTCGCTACGAGCGTAATGATATTGATTTTTCCCGGAATAAGTTCCGTGTTCGCGGCGATACCTTGGAGATCTATCCTGCCTACTGGAACGGAAGAGCCATCCGCGTAGAGTTCTTTGGGGATGAAATCGACCGCATTTCCGAGATCAATGCCGTCACCGGAATGGTGGAGCGGTATGTTGACCATATCGCCATCTATCCCGCCAGTCACTATGTGGCTTCCCGGGAGAAGTTGGAGCGGGCAATGGCGGAGATCCGCAAGGAATGCGACCGGCAGGTGGAGTTCTTCCGCAGTCAGGATAAGCTGATTGAAGCCCAGCGGATTGCCCAGCGTACCAATTATGACCTGGAGATGCTTACCGAGATCGGCTTTTGCACCGGTATCGAAAATTATTCCCGGGTCATTCAGGGGCGTGCGCCCGGCACACCGCCTACAACGCTTTTGGATTATTTCCCCGATGATTTTCTGCTCTTTATTGACGAGAGCCATGTGACCCTGCCCCAAACGAGAGCTATGTACGCCGGTGACCGCAGTCGCAAGGATGCGCTGGTCAATTACGGCTTCCGATTACCCTCGGCTTACGATAACCGCCCGCTGAATTTCGATGAATTTACTGACAAGCTCCATCAGCGCATCTATGTTTCTGCTACGCCCGGTCAGTACGAGCTGACCCGCTCCGGGCAGACCGTAGAGCAGGTTATTCGACCCACCGGTCTGCTGGACCCAATCGTTGAAGTACGACCCATTGAGGGACAGATCGACGATTTGATCGGTGAGATCAATGGGCGAAGCGCCAGAGGTGAGCGGGTGCTTGTAACCACTCTCACGAAGAAAATGGCAGAGGATCTGACGGTCTATCTGCAAAAAATGGGCATCCGTGTCCGCTATATGCACGCGGATGTTGGTACGATGGAGCGAATGGAGATCATCCGCGATCTGCGAATGGCGAAATTTGATGTTCTGGTGGGCATTAACCTGCTCCGGGAAGGTCTTGACCTGCCGGAGGTCAGCTTGGTGGCAATTCTGGATGCGGACAAGGAGGGATTCCTCCGTTCCGAGACCAGCCTTATACAGACCATCGGCCGTGCGGCCCGGAACGCAGAGGGTAAGGTCATTATGTATGCCGATACGATAACACCATCGATGCAGGCAGCCATCGACACCACGTCCCGTCGCCGTGAGATTCAAAATGCCTACAATGAAAAGCACGGCATTGTGCCTAAGACGATCATTAAGTCCGTCCGTGACTTGATCGAAATATCTTCCCCCACGGCAGAGCGAAAAGGAAAGACCGGCATCAAGCTGACCAAGGCGGAGAAGGAAAAGGAAATTGCCCGTATGGAAAAGCAGATGAAGGAAGCTGCCCGTATGATGGAATACGAATATGCCGCACTGCTTCGTGATGAGATTATCCGCCTCCGTGGCCAATAACATATGGAAAGATCCTTTATTGGAGGAATAAGAATGAAAAAGACAAGAATATTATGTGCAGCAGTCTTTGCTTGCTTAACAGTAGCTTTGTTTGTTTTCTGCTTACCTGTGGAGGTAGCTGCAGAGACACACGACATTTACACCTATACGGTAGAAAATGGACAGGCTACACTTACAAAATGCGATGCATCGGCAAGCGGTCACATTGCGATCCCCGCTACATTGGGCGGTTACCCGGTAACTACGATCGGAAAGAATGCGTTTGACAGCTGCAGCAAGCTGGTGAGGGTCACCTTTTACAAGGGTATCACCACGATTGAAGAAGGTGCCTTCAGCAATTGCCCCGAACTGACGGAAGTCACCATTCCGGAGGGGCTGACAACAATTGGTGCAAATGCTTTTGCCAACTGCGTGAAGCTTGAAAAGCTGCACATTCCCGACACCATTGCGTATATTGACAGTACTGCTTTTGAAAACTGCAACAGCCTTTCTTATAATGAATACGATAATGGCAAATATTTAGGAAATGACGAAAAACGCTATGTCGTTTTTATGGACACACTTACAAATAATATTACTAACTGCGAAATCCACGAAGATACAAAGATCCTGTTTGCCAAGGCTTTCTATGAATGTGTCGGTTTGACGAATGTTGTGATCCCCAACGGTGTGAAAACCATTGGAGAGAGAGCCTTTTTCAGATGCACCAATCTTCGGGAACTTACCATTGGAAAAGGTGTAACCAGTATCGGGGAAAAAGCGTTTTCCTTGTGTCAGGGATTGACCGCCGTCACTGTTCCGGATAGCGTTGTAGCCGTTGGAAAGGAAGCCTTTTCTAACTGCAAAAAAATGACCGATATTGTGCTGCCAAAGAGTTTGACTGCCATTGGCGAGGAGGTATTTCACGGTTGCACAGCGCTGCAGAATATTTACTATAAGGGCGCGGAAGAACAGTGGGCGCTGATTGCCGGAAGTGAGACGATTCAAAATACAATGATCTCCTATAATGCTTCCGGCTGCATCCATCAGTGGGATGCGGGTACGGTAACCAAAGAAGCAAACTGCGTGGAGCCGGGTGAAAAAACGTATACTTGCCCCACATGTCAGGAAAAACGGATCGAAGAACTTCCTGTTCTCACCACCCATACATATCAAAACGACTGCGATCCGGAGTGTGATTTCTGCCACGCTGTCCGGGAAACGACCCATAAATACAGCACCTCTTGGAGCGCGGATGAAAATGGGCATTGGTATGAATGTACTGCCTGCAAGGAGAAGAAGGAAGCAGCTGTGCCACATACCCCCGGTCCGGCAGCTACTGACAAAGACCCGCAGATTTGTACGGACTGCGGCTATGTGTTAGCTCCTGCAATTGGTGCGCCCGAACCGACAGAGCCTGCGCCTACAGAACCTCAACCTACGGAGCCTGCACCTACAGAGCCCGAAGCTACGGAACCTACACCTACCGACCCGGAGCCGTCAGTGCCGGATCCTACGGAGCCGCAACCGGAAAAGGATGGGGGTAGAAGTATTCTTGTGATCATCATTGTTGCGGTCACAATTGCCATTGCGGTTGCGCTCGGTGTTTTAGAGGTGTGCTTCCTGCGTAAGAGGAGAAAATAAAAGGAAATGACTATGGAGAAAATCACGAGCTTTACGATTGACCATATAAAGCTGCAGCCGGGGCTTTATGTCTCCCGGAAGGATCGGGTGGGGGAAGAGACGGTTACTACCTTTGACCTACGGTTTACGTCCCCCAACGAAGAGCCGGTGATGAATACGGCGGAAATGCATACCATCGAGCATTTGGCGGCAACCTATCTGCGAAATGAGCCGAATTGGAAGGAAAGCGTCCTGTACTTTGGTCCTATGGGCTGCCGTACCGGCTTTTACCTGCTGCTGACGGGAGACTATACCTCCCGGGAGGTGCTGCCGCTGGTGACAGAATGCTTCCGCTTTATAAGGGATTTCCGGGGTGAGGTGCCGGGCGCATCTGCTAAGGACTGCGGCAACTATTTGGATATGAACCTGCCGATGGCAAATTACTGGGGCGAAAAATATACCCGTCTGCTGGAGAGCATCACGGACGACCGGCTTACCTACCCGGAATAAGGAGTAAAAATATGAAGCTTGGTATTATTGGCGCTATGGATGTGGAAGTGGCGACCTTAAAAGAAGAAATGGAGCAGGTGACCACGAAGACGATTGCCGGCGCAGTGTATTTTGACGGACGGCTGGCAGGACTGCCCGCGGTGGTGGTGCAGTGCGGTGTGGGTAAGGTAAACGCGGCGCTGTGTGCCCAGATCCTTTGCGACTGCTTTGGTGTGACCCATATCGTCAACACCGGCATCGCCGGCTCACTGGATGCAAAGCTGGACATCGGCGACTTGGTCATAAGTTTAGATGCCATTTACCACGATTTTGACCTGCGCTTTTGGGGTCGCCCTGTTGGACAGGTGCCCGGGATGGATGTAACTGCCTTCCCGGCAGATGAAGCACTCCGCGCCGCGGCACAGGCGGCGGCAGAGGAGGTCAATCCCAGCCACAGCACAGTCGGACGGATCGCCAGCGGCGACCAGTTTATTTGCTCCAAAGAGCAGAAGGAGCGGATCATTGCAGATACAGGCGCGGTCTGCGCCGAGATGGAGGGGGCGGCCATTGCCCACGCAGCCTACAAAAACGGTGTGCCGTTCGTCATTATCCGCGCCATTTCCGACAAGGCGGACGACTCCGCGGAAATGGATTACCCCACTTTTGAGGCCATTGCTGCCCAGCGTTGTGCTGCAGTCACGATGAAGCTGGCAGAAGCCTTACAGAAATAGTACGGCTTGACAGCATTTCCAATATATGGTAAAATATAGACGTAAAGAATATCCATAATGACAGAGCGTTGTGTGCAAGCGATTCTCAGCGGACAAAGCATGTTTGACGATCTGTAAAGGTAGCGCACAAAACCAACGTATCAAAGTGGTTTTGTGCGCCTTTTTGTCAGGTTCAAAAAATATTTGCAACAGAAATGCAAATAAATGTCACCTTTCGCTCACTTCATCACAAATATAGGGTGAGGGCATATAAAAGGAGTTGATACTTATGAAAACGAAAAGGAGCATCATTCTAATCATAGTGGTCTTGATACTGATACCGGTGGTATTGACAGGCTGTAAGGGCTTTTGGCCTCTTTCTGCAAAAAGGAAGGCTGAAATAGAAGATGCACATAAAATGCTATATGGCCGCGATATTGCATGGTGGGATGAAAACGGTTACGACAGAATACCAACCGTCTTTCGGTATTTCGACACGTATGGGGACTGCATTGTTTTGCTGCGGTACATCCCCACACCTTCAGATTGGTTAGGCAATCCAATTGATCCGCCATATATGCTGGATTATCTAACGCGCCCAGTGGAATGCCCAACGGCCGTTAGCCCAACAGGGCATAAGGTAATCTTCAGTATTTGGCTGTATAATACTGACCCAAGCTGGCGCAAGGTTTTCAATGATGCAGACGATCCGCACAATTTAGACGCACCACTTACGACTATGGAAGACTTACATAACAGAGGTTTAACATGGCTCACGAATGAGGAACTGGAACAGCTCACAACGGATTTGGAAAATTGGCTCGCTGTGGGGAATTACTAAAACAATCACCGCAAAATAAATTATCGGGAAGCGCGTTTGCGCTTCCCGAATTCCTTTGTCTAAAAATACGATTTGCTTTTATGTGCGGGAATTGTCCACCGGCTTAAAATACCGGTCAAGGGGGGTGCGGTAGTAGTAGAGCACGAAGATCCCGCAGCAGAGAATCCAGCCTAAGGGATAGCCCATGGCGATAGGGATCACCTCATTCCAGACGCGGGACATAATGAAAAGATAAACCTGCCTGAATACAACATAGGACGACACCATAATAACCATAGGTGCCCGGGAATTGCCTGCACCCCGGAGGGCAGAGGCGTAGACCTGGGTGAAGCAGGTCAGAAGATAGAAGGGGGTAATGTAGCGCAGAAACAGGGTGCCGTAGCGGATGGATTCTGCCTGCGAGGTAAAGAACCGCACTACATCCCCGGAGAAGATCAGCACCGGGATCATTAGTACGCCGGTGACGCCTGCGGAGAGTAAAATGGAGTTGGTGACACCTTTTCTTGCTCGCTTTTCCTGCCCGCAGCCTAAGTTCTGTCCCACAAAAGTAGTGGTTGCCAAAGAGACAGACTGGGCAGGGAGGAACAGCAGCATATCGATCTTGGAGTATGCGGTGTAGCCGGACATACAGCTGGGGCCGAAGGCGTTAATATAGGACTGAACGAAAATGTTAGAGAAAGAGGTGATGGAAACCTGCAGGGCGGAAGGGATACCTAAAGTGATGATCCGACCCAATAAGTGCCAGTTGACCTTTAGCTTTTTAAGCCGGAAACGGATGCAGGAGTCAGAGCGCATCAGGGAAATGACGATAAGCACCGCGGAAACGCCCTGCGAGATAACGGTCGCCCAAGCAACGCCCTCTACCTTCATACCGAATACAAGGACGAAAAGAAGATCCAGCACCGTATTCATTACTGCGCAAACGACTAAGAAATAAAATGGCCGCTTGGAGTCACCTACGGCGCGCAAAATAGCGGCGCCCATATTGTAAAATACCAGACCCATTATGCCGGAAAAATAAATGGAAAGATAGGTCTTGGCCTCCGGCCAGACCTCCTCGGGAATCTTGGCAAAATTCAAAAGTATGGGCGTCAGAAGATGGCCAGCAACAGTAAATATAAGACCGATGGCAAAGGTCATTATCATAGACGTATGTACCAGCTTTTCGATGGCATCCTCATTTTTTGCGCCGAAATTCTGACTGATGAGGGCGCCGGCACCGGCGGAGAAGCCTAAGAAAAAGCCGATGAACATATTGACGATGGGTCCCATAGAGCCAACGGCGGCAAAGGCATTGTCACTGACGAAATTGCCTACCACCCAAGTATCCACCGTATTATAAAGCTGCTGGAACAGATTACCGATCAGGAGCGGAAAGGCAAAGGCAACGAGCTGCCGGGTAATGCTGCCTTCGGTCATATCCATACTGTGGCGGCTGATGGAATTTTGTTTGATACCGAACAAAGGAAATGCCCTCTCTCATAATGGTTTTCCAGCCAATTATAGCACTGCTTCACAGGAAATGCAACAATCCGGGGGAAAGAAAGTACTTGCAATTTACCGGAAATAGAATACAATAGAGGTAACTTATAGAATAGGACGGATGTATATGAATAAAGTCTATATCCCGGACGGATACCGCCCGGTTCTGGATGCCTATGATACCCAACGGGCCATCGCCTACATAAAGCAGACCTTTCAGGAGGAGTTTTCCTCTGCGCTGAACCTGAAGCGCGTCTCTGCACCGCTGTTTGTTACAGAGGATTCCGGCCTTAATGACAACCTAAACGGTCATCAGCGGGCGGTTACCTTTGACGTGCCTGCGGTGGGAACAGATGCACAGGTAGTCCATTCCTTGGCAAAATGGAAGCGTCTTGCCCTGAAGCGGTACAATTTTGGCATTGGCGGCGGTTTATATACCGATATGAATGCGATTCGCCGTGAGGAAGAGCTGGATAATATCCACTCCATCTATGTAGACCAGTGGGACTGGGAGAAGATTATCACGCAGGAAAACCGCAATCTCGATTATTTGAAGCTGATCGTTCGCTCCATTGTCCGGGCTATCTGCAATACCAATGACCGGCTCCACGTCCGTTTCCCCCAGCTTCGGACAGAGCTTTCTCCGGATGTGGCCTTTATCACTTCTCAGGAGCTGGAGGATATGTACCCGGAGCTTACCGGCAGCGAAAGAGAGCGGGAATTTGTCCGCAAGCACAAAACTGTCTGCATTATGCAGATCGGCAGAAAGCTCCGCAGCGGAAAGCCCCACGATGACCGGGCGCCGGACTATGACGACTGGAATCTCAACTGTGATATTTTCTTCTGGGATGCTGTCCTTGACCGTGCGCTGGAGATCTCTTCTATGGGTATCCGTGTAGATGCCCAGGCATTGGATCGTCAGCTTAGCGAATCCGGCTGCGATGACCGTCGGGCACTGCCTTTCCATAAGATGCTGCTGGCCGGCGAATTGCCCCTGACCATCGGTGGCGGTATCGGTCAGAGCCGACTGAGTATGCTGATGATGGGCTGCTGCCATATTGGTGAGGTTCAGTCCAGCATTTGGGACAGCGAAACAGTTGCGGCCTGCGAGGCTGCAGGCGTTCCTCTACTATAAGGAGTTTTCTATGAAATACGATTATTTGATCGTGGGCGCAGGCCTTTTTGGCGCGGTATTTGCCTGTGAGGCCACAAGAAAAGGGAAAAAGTGCCTTGTGATCGATAAGCGCGATCACATTGGCGGCAATATTTACACCTACGAAGAAGCCGGTATTCAGGTCCATAAGTACGGTGCCCACATTTTCCACACTTCCGATGACCGGGTTTGGCGCTATATCAATCAGTTCGCAACCTTTAACCGTTTTACCAATTCACCGATGGCGCGCTTCGGAGATAAGCTCTATAATATGCCCTTTAATATGAATACCTTCTATCAGCTTTGGGGTGTTACTACACCGGCAGAAGCGAAAGCGGAAATTGCCCGTCAGGTGCAGGAATCCGGGATTTCCAAGCCGAAAAATCTGGAAGAGCAGGCTATTTCTATGGTGGGCAAGGATATTTATGAGATCCTTGTAAAGGGCTATACTGCAAAGCAGTGGGGGCGTCCCTGCGCAGAGCTGCCGTCTTTTATTATTAAGAGACTGCCGGTTCGTTTTACCTTTGATAACAATTATTTTAATGACCTCTATCAGGGCATCCCTACAGAGGGCTATACCGCGATCGTGGAAAAGCTTCTGCAAGGTGTGGAGGTGAAGCTCTCCTGTGATTTCTTCTCTAACCGGACAGAACTGGAAGAAATTGCAGACAGGATCGTTTTCACCGGTATGATCGATCAGTATTATGACTATTGCTACGGTGAACTGGAATACCGGGGACTGCGCTTTGAGACGGAGACACTTGATTGCGATAATTTCCAAGGCAATGCGGTGATCAATTATAACGAATACGAGGTACCCTATACACGGATCATTGAGCATAAGCATTTTGCTTTCGGGACTCAGGAGAAAACAGTAATTACACGGGAGTATCCTACAAAATGGGAGCGGGGTCAAGAGCCTTACTATCCCGTTAATAACGACAAGAACAATGCACTCTATGAAAAATACCGCGCTCTTGCAGCGAAGGAAAACAGAGTGATTTTTGGTGGCCGCTTAGGGCAGTACAGATACTTTGATATGCATCAGGTCATTGCCGCGGCGCTTGACTGTGCAGATCAGGAATTACGGTAAAAAAGGATGATGAAAATGCAGGGAAAACTACTGGATTCCATTGGCTTTTTGAAGGAATTTGATCCTGCCATTGCAGAGACGATGGAGCGGGAGTTTATCCGGCAAAAGGACGGCCTTGAGCTGATTGCCTCGGAAAATTACGCTTCTCCTGCGGTAATGGCCGCAATGGGCTCTATCCTGACCAATAAATATGCAGAAGGTATTCCAGGAGACCGTCACTACGGCGGCTGTCAGTTTGTGGACGAAATGGAAAGCCTGTGTATCGAACGGGCAAAAGCCTTGTTTGGCGCAGAATGTGCCAATGTACAGCCCCACTCCGGTTCTCAGGCCAATGCGGCAGTAGAACTGGCAATTTTGCAACCGGGCGATACTATGATGGGTATGGATCCCGGAAGTGGCGGACATATGACCCACGGCGATGCCACCAATTACTCCGGCACATACTATAATGTGGTGTCCTACGGTGTGGATCCCCAGAATGGGCTTTTGGATTATGACAGGATTCGGGATCAGGCAAAGAAGGCACAGCCTAAATTGCTGATCGCCGGCGCATCTGCCTATCCCCGCCAGATCGATTTTCAGATCTTTGCGGACATTGCCCGCGAGGTGGGTGCTGTCTTTATGGTCGATATGGCCCATATTGCAGGCCTTGTGGCTGGTGGCGCCCATATGAATCCTGTACCTTATGCAGATATTGTGACCACAACCACCCATAAGACGCTTCGTGGACCGCGCGGCGGCCTGATCCTCTGCAGGGAGGAATTTATTGACCGAATCAACGATGCAGTGTTTCCCGGTATTCAGGGCGGTCCGTTGGAGCATATTGTTGCGGCAAAGGCGGTTTGCTTCCGGGAAGCAGCAGAGGATAGCTTTAAGACCTATACGCGAAATGTGGTGAAAAATGCCAAAGTACTGGCAGAGGCCCTTTCCGATGAAGGCTTCGACATTGTGACCGGTGGTACAGATAACCATATGGTGCTGGCAGATTTGCAGTCCTTCGGTGTCTCCGGTCATGGGCTGCAGAACAAAATGGATGCAAATAACATAACGCTCAACGGACTTAGCCTTCCCGGTTCTGCAACCGGTGGCATTCGGGTAGGCACACCTGCTGTCACCACCCGTGGGATGGGTGAAGCAGAAATGAAGCAGATTGCCAGATGCATCGCCCTTACTGCCCGTGACTTTCCGGGAACCACCGACGAAGTTAAGGCAATCGTAAAATCCCTTTGCGAAAAATACCCTCTTTACGGGTAAAAGGAAAGCGGCAACGTTTTCCCAAGGAGAAAGCTATGACACGTTTTTTTGTAGACCCGGAAACGCTGCATGCGCAAACAGTAATGCTTTCCGGTGAAAATGCAGCCCATGCCAAGGTGCTGCGGTTGAAAGCAGGGGAGGAAGTGCTCCTCTGTGACGGACAGGGAAGAGAGGCGCTGTGCCGCGTAACAGACGGTGATATGACCTTGGAGGTGCTGCAGCGGCGGGATAGTAAAACAGAGCCTAAAGTCAGCGTGAGCGTCTATATGGCCTTTCCTAAGGCGGATAAATTGGAGCACGTGATCCAAAAAGCAACAGAGTTAGGCGCTGCGGAAATCGTGGCATTTCCCACAAGCCGGTGCGTGTCCCGCCCGGATGATAAGAGCCTCAAAAAGAAATTGGAGCGTTGGCAGAAAATTGCCGCTTCTGCCTCCGAGCAGTCCGGCAGAGGGAGGATCCCCCAGGTCGTTGTGCTGGGTAGCTACAAGGAGGCACTTAGCAGAGCGGCAAAGGCAAATTGTGCGATCCTGCTCTATGAAAACGAACGCGCCACAACACTAAAAATGGCGTTGGAAGCTGCACCTCTTACCACCATCAGTATCCTCTCCGGTCCGGAGGGCGGTCTGGAGGAAAAAGAGGTGGAGCAGGCAAAGGAAGCCGGTCTTCAGATCTGTACCCTCGGAAGTCGGATCCTCCGCTGTGAGACGGCGCCCCTTTGCGCGCTGTCTGCGATTATGTACAGCGCAGGCGAATTTTGATGCAAAAAGCGACTTATTTGGCGGTATGCCGTCAAATAAGTCGCTTTTTACTATTTATGATATTTGCTGCCGGCTTGGATGGATTCGGCCCGGTAAAGCTGTTCCAGTACCATAATGCGGGCAAGATGGTGGGGGAAGGTCATTGCACTCATAGAAAGCTTCAAGTCTGCAGCGGCTTTTACCCGTGGTGCCATACCGAAGGAGGAGCCAATCAAGAAGTAGGCCGCACTTTTGCCGCTGACCTTTACCCCGCTTAGTTTTTCTGCCAAAGCCTCAGAGGAAAGGGATTTTCCCTCCGGTGTGAGGACACAAAAAAAGGCATTCTTTGGAATTTTTGCAAGAATCAGCTCTGCTTCTTTTTCCAGTCCTGCGGCAATTTCGGCAGGGGAGGGATCCTCCGGAAGCCGTGTTTCCGGCAATTCCACAATGGAAAATTTGCAATAAGCCTTAAGACGTTTTTCGTATTCTGCGGCAGCAGACAGATAAAATTTCTCTTTCAGCTTACCGACTGTCAGCAATGTGATTTCAAACATAAGCCCCTCCGTTACCGTTTGCTTTCAGTATAGCACGGGAATAGAAAAATTGCAATCCGGGAAAAATCCCAGGGGAGGGAATATAGTGAAAAAGGAAAAGATCGTAACAGATCCAAATGGCTCCTATACCGGCCGCCCGGCAGACCCAAAGGATAAGCCGGTACAGGATGCAGACGACTTGTAGATGTACCCGGCGTATGCCGGGTACATATCACATTTGTTCCTTTTTTGTACGGTATTTTCTCTGGGTAGCCATACCGCCGCGGATGTGCCGTTGTGCCTTATTATTATCCAGTACTTGACGTACCTCGATATATAGGGCGTGATGATAGTGTGGAAGCCGTTGGGACAAGTCTTTATGTACAGTGGATTTGGATATGCCAAAGTGTTTTGCCGCAGCGCGCACGGTTGCGCCGGTTTCTATGAGGTACACAGCGAGCTGAAAGACTCTATCCTTAATTGTATCTTCCATAAATTTCCCTCCATGCTGTGTGCTGCCAAGAACAATTTATGCCTTAAAAGGTTTTGTTATGCGTTCTTGACAAACGAAAAGCAAATCAGTAAAATAAAGTAAAGTGTTTTTATTTCCTGTAAGAGAGAGGGTGTCCTATGGAAGTTGACAAGATTATAGAAATTATCAAAAGAGTTGTAAAGTATATTTTTTGGATTACGGTAGGCAGTATTTTGATTTACTGGCTTATCAGCGATCCGGGGCGCTATGCACTGATCAAAGAAAAGGTTAGCGGCATTACTGCCCCCTTTGTCTTTGGCTCTGTTTTAGCCTTTATCCTGAACGTGCCTATGCGCACCATAGAAAACCTGCTGGCGAAGATCCCAAGGCTGCGTGGGCGACGCGTGATCGCAGTGCTTCTTACCTTTATAGTAGTGTTGTTGGTTATTGCCCTTGTATTCCTGCTTCTGCTGCCCCAGCTGTCCGACACACTGAAAAGACTGATTCCCAGTCTTGTCAGCTTTTTTGTGTCTATCGGCAATGAGATCAATCAATTTATGCAGAACAATCCGGAGCTTATGAACTGGCTTGCCGAAAATACGAATTTTGAGAATTTCAATTGGTCTGAATTGGTGCAAAACGCCATTTCCATTCTTGGCAACAGCCTGAGCACGATTTTGGCCGGCGCAATCAATGCAATCGGCAAGCTGTCCTCTGTAGTTATGGACCTTGTGATCGGTTTGGTGTTTGCGGTTTATTGCCTGTTTCATAAAGAAACGTTGGCGCGGCAGGGAAGAAAGCTTCTGTATGCATATGTGCCGGAAAAAGTGGCAGACAATATCATTCGTGTTGTACGCTTGACAAATTCGACCTTCTCCAATTTCCTCGGCGGTCAGTGCATTGAAGTTGTGATCCTCGGCTTTATGTTTGCTGCTGCAATGGCAATTTTCGGAATGCCCTATATCCCACTGATCAGTGTGCTGATCGCGGTAACAGCATTTATTCCCATCGTCGGCGCGTGGGTGGGCTGCATCGTAGGCGCGTTTCTGATCTTTGTGGCAAATCCCGGGCAGGCATTTTGGTTCATTATTATGTTCCTCATTCTGCAGCAGGTGGAGAACAACCTGATCTATCCCAAAGTCGTGGGTACCTCCATAGGCCTTTCCGGTATGTGGGTGCTTGTGGCTGTGGGCATCGGCGGTCAGCTAATGGGTGTTGCAGGTATGTTTTTGATGATCCCTATTGTCTCCGTGTTCTATACGCTCTTACAGGAGCAGACAAACTACCGTTTGCATCTGCGGGAGATAGATCCGGAAAAGCTAAGCGTGCAGCCACCGGAGCTATCCTCTAAGCTGAAAAATAAACTGAGACCTAAAACGCGCAAGGGCAAGAAGAAAAAAGACGAAGAATGATCTGTAAAACGGGACGGCATAGCCGTCCCGTCAGAGTGTCAAAGATGCCGCCAACCGTCAAAACGCAAGTAAATAAAACGATTATAGTCCGAAGCCGTCTCCCAGGGGAGAAATAGCTTGCTACGCAAGGCATTTTGACTTACATCACGATCCGCACTCTACCGTACCACCTGTACGCCGACGAGTGCGGATCGCTTGTCTTTGCGGCTCCTTTGACCTTTGCAAGCCTGTCAAAAAACAAGTGTTTCTTCAGGTGGAAATTGTTGTCCATTGCCGTCTTAGCGGCAATTTATTTTTTGGGAATCTATATTGTTTTTGGGATTTTTTGTGATACAATATAAGTTAGAAAGCAAAATTGTTTGGCGTGTACTGCAAAACGGTTTTGCAAACAAAAAGAAACGGTGATATAACTTGGGCAAAAAGAGCGTAATATGCCCGCTGAGCGCTATGCTTCTTCTGGGCTGTATACTGAGCGGTGGATTCTATGAATATGTCTCTTGTATACTTGCGGCTATTTTAGGTGTTTACCTATTTGTGCGCATTCGAAAGCAAAAGCAAATTAGAGTCAAGAAAAACCTCACATCCGCGGCTTTTTTCGCGATCTGTATTGGTTATGGCCTGAGCTGCCTATGGGCCGTCGACAGTGGTATGGCTTTTATCGGTTTTTGTAAGTTTGCGCCGCTGGCGCTTTATATGATCGCCCTTTGGCAGGAGGAAGAGCAAGGACAATTGCGGCAAATATTGCCGCTGTTCGGTGCGATAACCGTGCTGCTCGGTGTGCTTGGTATGCGCCTGCCCTTTTTGGAAAACTATTTCTCTGTATCGGGCAGATTGGCAGGCTTTTTCCAATATCCCAATACCTACGCGCTGTTTTTGCTTGTGTGTGAGCTACTGTTCATTACCCAGCCTACGCAGAAAAAATGGCAGTATATTATCCCACTGATCCTGATCGCAGGCCTTTTGTATACAGGCAGCCGAACCGTCTTTGTGCTTTTTGTTGTATCGAATATCGGCGTACTTGCGATGCAAAGCAAAAAAGCAATTCGTATTCTTTTGACACTGGCAGGTGTTGCGGTGGTGTTCTTTGCTGCGATTATGCTGTGGGGCAAGGACACGGTGCTTTACCGCTACTTGAACATCTCCCTGACGGAGAGTACCTTTGTTGGACGTATACTGTATGCGTCAGACGCATTACCGCTCCTTCTCAAATACCCATTTGGCATGGGCTATATGGGATACTACTACACCCAAAGCAACATCCAAACGGGACTATATTCCGTTATGTATGCCCATAATGATCTGCTTCAGCTGTTTTTAGATATAGGCTGGATTCCGGGTATCTTATTTATTGGGGCGATTGCTGCATATTTCCGGAGGAAAAGCATTGCGCTGAAGGATAAGCTGATCGTGGGGACTGTGATTGTGCACAGCTTATTGGATTTTAATTTACAGTTCGTATTTATATTCCTGCTGCTGATCTACTTAATGGACGATCCCGAGGAGAAAACATACAAAATACGCTGTACACCGGTGAAGGTAGGTGCTGTTGCACTATCCGCAGTTACCCTATATATGGCCATTCCACTCCTATTGGCGCATATCGGCACAAATCCTCTTGCAAATACGCTGTATCCCTTCAATACGCAGTACCAAATAAAGCTTCTGTCAAAAGAACAGAATGTTGCTGCGGCAGATGAATTAAGCCAAAGCATTCTGCTGAGAAATGAGGATTCCTATATTCCCTATAGCATACAATCCAAATGTGCGTATTCTAAGGGTGATTTTGCGAACGTGATGAAATATAAGCGCCTTGCACTGGAAAAAGCCCCCTTTTGCTACGAAGAGTATGTGGAGTACTGTGTGATGCTGATAAACGGCATCGAAGCCTATACAAAAAAGGGAGATACGGGGAGTATAAACCTGTGCCGGCAGGAGCTATGTGCAGTGGCAAAGCGTCTCAAAGACGCGGAGGAGAAAATGAGCCCCCTTGGGAAAATGATCGATGATCAGCCTAAATTTGACCTTCCGGAGGATATTCAGAAGTATATCGATGAAATCCTTCCTTGACAAATGGGGATAGGGGTTGTATAAAGGAATTATCCTTGAATAAACATACTAAAGGAGAGATAATTATGAAAAAACTCGGTACATTGTTGCTCGCGTTTGCATTGGCGGCCATTTGCATTTTTCTGCTGCCTACAGAAGTACAGGCGGCAAGCGGCACCTGCGGTGAAAACCTGAAGTGGGAGCTGGACAATGCAGGCACTCTGACCATCTCCGGTACTGGTGAGATGAAAAATTATGATGAGTCAAAGCTGCCTTGGTATTCCAGCCGTGATTTGATCAAGTCTGTTGTGATCGAAGAAGGTGTTACCGGAATTGGCGAAAGCGCGTTTTCAAAATGCAGCAATCTTGAGAGCGTCACGATTCCTGAAAGCGTCACCAGCATCGTTTATGGTATGTTTTCTTGGTGTACAAGCCTGACGGACATTACGATTCCCGAAAGTGTCACAAGCATTGAAACTTGGGCATTCTATGATTGCGGTCTGACAGATATTACGATCCCCGATGGCGTTATCGATATTGGAAACCATACGTTTGAGAAATGCAGCAACCTTGCCAGCGTTACTATCCCGGACAGTGTGACTTATATTGGCTACAGCGCATTCTCTTCCTGCACCAGCCTTACGCAAGTCGTTATTCCGGGCAGCGTTACCGATTTGGGCGATAGCGCATTCGCACGGTGCACCGGCTTGACTGATGTTACCATTCTCGACGGTGTAACCAACCTTGCGGAGCACGGACTGTTCTATTATTGTACAAATCTGGCAAATGTTACGATTCCCAAAAGCGTTACCAAAATTGGACGCTCTGCATTCGAGCTTTGCAGCAACCTCAAGAACGTATTTTATGCCGGCGCATCGGATGACTGGGGCCAAATTACCATTGGAGAATGGAATACACCTCTTTTCGATGCAACGGTGACCTTTGGCGAGTGCAAGCATAGCTATGATGGCGGAGTCGTTACAGTAGAAGCGAGCTGTAAGGATGCCGGCGTTAAGACTTACACCTGCACCCTCTGCGGTGACAGCTATACCGAGGAGATCGAAAAGCTGACTACCCATAGCTACGAAGAGGGTACTTGCACGGTCTGCGGTGGCAGCGATCCCGATTATGTGCCGCCTACGGAATTTAGTTTGCTGGCAATTTGGGAAGCAATCGTGAATTTCTTTAAGTCGATCCTTGCTTATTTTGGCCTGTAATGCTGCCTGAATTTGGACACTGTATAGCATTTTATTTCAAAGCCGCCCGGAGGTTCTCCGGGCGGCTTTTTGTGTAGGACACCGAAACGCAGATGATGTCTTGAACTTGACGAAAGAATGTTGTATAATTTATGATGTATTCCTAGATTCTTTTTGTATGGAGTAAATATATGAAAAAGAAGATTCCTGCCCTTATTCTGGTGGCAATGCTCGCTGTAATGCTTGTGATATGCATTGTGGCTGTCTATTCGGACAATACACCTGCTGAACCATCCTTAAAGGTTCCGACTGTACCGACGAAGCCAACAGAGCCCGAACCCACGGAGCCCGAACCCACGGAGCCGAAGCCTACAGAGCCAAAGCCTACAGAGCCAAAGCCTACAGAGCCCAAACCTACAGAGCCCAAACCCACGGAGCCGAAGCCTACAGAACCCAAACCCACGGAGCCAAAACCCACGGAGCCACCTGTAAGGCCTACCGGTCTTGACGATAAGGACTTTGTGCTTATTACGGATTACATACCCAGCGCCAAGGTTGCACTGCCTTATGCAACGAAGTATAATTTTACCGGATGCAGGATCTATGATTTCACAGATGCGTACCTGCGTTACGGTACGACAATGAAGTTGCAAAGTGTCAGCGCAGAGTTAGAAAAGCAGGGGATCGGTCTTATTATTTGGGACGGTTTCCGTCCGATTATTGCCCAGCAAAAGCTATGGGATGTATTCCCGGATCCAAATTTTGTATCCAGCCCTACGACAGGAAGGCGCACCCATTGCCGGGGAAATACAGTGGATATTTCCCTTTATGATCTGAAAACCGGCAAAGAACTGACAATGCCAACGGAGTTTGATAATTTTACCCCGCTTGCAGACCGGGATTACAGCGACTGTAGTCCGGAAGCGGCAAAGAACGCACAACTTTTAGAACAATTAATGGTAAAACACGGCTTTAAGCCCTATTTCAGCGAGTGGTGGCATTTTGAAGACAAAACGGACTACCCAATTGAGGAAAAGTTTGATCCTGCCATTCCACGTGTCTGGACACCTAACTGTAATGAATTTATCGGTATGTGGGATGCTTCGGGTAAGGTATTTGCCCGAATTCCTAAGGGGAAAAATATGCAGCTGATCGGCTGGGATGAACTGTACGCAAAAGTGAAATATGACGGCAAGACCGGCTTTGTGTCTCCCAGCTATATTGTGCCGGCAGACCCGGACTACTTTGAAAAGAGCCTTAGCACCGTCGTGCCAACAAGTGTGTATACATACGATCAAATGCTGGAGGATATTAAGCTGCTGGAGCAGAAGTATAAGGATATTATCGAGGTTTCCTCCATTGGAACGTCCGAATTGGGCAAAGACCTTCCGGTTATCCGTATCGGTAAGCCCGATGCAAAGTATAATGTCTTGCTCCAAGGCGCTGTGCACGCCAGAGAGCATATGACATCGTGGCTCCTTATGGCAATGATGGATTACTGGTTGGACAGGGACATCCTCAGCTACGGCGACGTGTGCTACCATATTATTCCTATGATGAATCCGGACGGTGTAGCGATTTCACAAACCGGCATATTGAATGGCACACAAAATGCGATCTATCTTAGGGACAAAAAAAACGGTCTTGCAACCCAAAATAAAGCAGAGTATATCAAAACCTGGAAGGCCAACGGCTTAGGCGTCGACCTCAATCGCAACTTCCCGCCTGGCTGGGAGACGATCGACGACAGGACTGAGCCCTCGTCCCAAAACTTCAAGGGCACGAAACCTTTCTCGGCAGCGGAAACCATTGCGCTGCGGGATTATACATATCAGTATGATTTTGATACAACCATCAGCTACCATTCTTCCGGCTCTGTTATCTACTATTCCTATGGAGAGAAAAAGGGTGTAAATGCGGCATCCAAATCATTGGGTAAGGCAGTTTTGGCAGTTTCCGGTTACCCGCTGAAAGACATCGCGGGCGATTCCGAGGCAGGTTACAAAGACTGGGTCATGGATGAACTGGAGATCCCATCCCTCACCATCGAGATCGGCTGCGGCAATTCGCCCCTTGCAATGCGGGAGATTTACAGTGTGTTTGTCCGCAATATAAAGGTACTTCCTACCATTGCCCAGTGGCTGCAAAAGCAATAGTCTAAATAATGCAATTGACGAAGAAAGGTGGTATTGTTATGAAGAAAACTAAACGCGTCCTTTTGGTGATCCTCTTGTTTGGTATCTTGCTGTCATTTACCGCCTGCGATGGAGTGATACCGCCAAAGGAATATGCGCGAAGACATTATAGCTACGAGGATGCTGTGGCTTATGCCAAGGCATTGGATCCTGATGCAACAGTAAGTGAGACCTGTAGTTGTCTATGAGGATCAT
>SVLZ01000034.1 GCA_015067665.1 Oscillospiraceae bacterium
GGAGTAAACGCCCTTGCCCTTGCCGGCCTTGACGGGAACGATGCGTGCGCCGGCGGGAGCGGCAGCAGCCTCAGCCTCGGTCAGTGCGAAGGGACGGATGGTAGCGTGGGGGCAGACATAAGCACAGTTGTTACACTGGATACACTTAGTCTCATCCCAGTGGGGAACAGTCACAGCAACGCCGCGCTTCTCGTAAGCAGCAGCGCCCAAGGGGAACTGACCGTCAGCCAGATCGTCGAATGCGGAAACGGGCAGGCTGTAGCCGTCCATCTTACCTACGGGGTTGAGGATGGTCTTAACAACCTTGACGGTATCAGCAGGGCCTTCCAGATTCAGCTCGGCAGCGGCGGCCTCAGCGGTAGCCCAAGCTGCGGGAACATCGATCTTCACGTATGCGGTAGCACCGGCATCAATAGCATCCCAGTTCTTGTCAACAACATCGCGGCCCTTCTTCAGGTAGGAAGCCTCAGCTGCGGCCTTCATATAGCCGATTGCCTCTTCGCTGGGCATAACCTTTGCAAGGCTGAAGAAAGCGGACTGCAGAATGGTGTTGGTGCGCTTGCCCATACCGACCTTGATGGCCAGGTCAATCGCGTTGATGGTGTAGAGCTGAATGTTATTTTCAGCAATGTAACGCTTGGAAGCAGCATCTAAGTGGTGCTCCAGTTCCTCAAGATCCCACTGGCAGTTGATAAGGAATACACCGCCGGGCTTTACGTCCTGAACGATCTTGAAGCCCTTGGTAATATAGGAGGGATTGTGGCAGGCAACGAAGTCAGCCTTGTTGATGTAGTAGGGAGACTTGATCGCCTTGTCGCCGAAGCGCAGGTGGGAAACAGTAACGCCACCGGTCTTCTTGGAGTCGTACTGGAAGTAAGCCTGTACGTACTTGTCGGTGTGGTCACCGATAATCTTGATGGAGTTCTTGTTTGCACCGACAGTGCCGTCGCCGCCCAGACCCCAGAACTTGCACTCGATGGTGCCTTCTGCAGCGGTGTTGGGGGAGACCTTCTCGGTAAGAGAGAGGTTGGTTACATCGTCAACGATACCAACGGTAAACTCGTGCTTGGGAGCATCCTTTGCCAGCTCCTCGTAAACAGCGAATACGGAAGCGGGGTGGGTGTCCTTAGAGCCCAGACCGTAACGGCCGCCGATGACGGTGACGTCATTCTTGCCGGCCTTAGCCAGAGCCATAACCACATCCTGATACAGAGGCTCGCCCTGAGAGCCAGGCTCCTTGGTGCGGTCCAGAACAGCGATCTTCTTAGCGGTTGCGGGGATAGCAGCCAGCAGCTTATCAGCGCAGAAGGGACGGAACAGACGGACCTTAACAAGGCCGACTTTCTCACCGTGGGCGTTGAGGTAGTCAATGACTTCCTCGATCACGTCGTTGATGGAGCCCATAGCGACGATGACGCGGTCAGCGTCAGCAGCGCCGTAGTAGTTAAACAGCTGATAGTTGGTGCCCAGCTTCTCATTGACCTTAGCCATGTACTTTTCCACAACTGCGGGCAGCGCGGTATAGTACTTGTTGCAGGCCTCACGGTGCTGGAAGAAAATATCGTCATTTTCGTGAGAGCCACGCATTGCGGGACGCTCGGGGTTCAGGGAGTGCTTGCGGAATGCATCCACAGCATCCATATTGGTCATTTCCTTCAGGTCCTCGTAGTCCCAGATAGCGATCTTCTGGATCTCGTGAGAGGTACGGAAGCCGTCGAAGAAGTTGATGAAGGGAACGCGGCCTTCCAGAGCTGCCAGGTGTGCAACAGCGCCCAGGTCCATAACTTCCTGCACGTTGGTCTCACACAGCATAGCGAAACCGGTCTGGCGGCAAGCGTAAACGTCGGAGTGGTCACCGAAGATGTTCAGCGCCTGGGTAGCCACGGTACGGGCAGAGACGTGGAACACGCTGGGCAGCAGCTCACCGGCGATCTTGTACATATTGGGGATCATCAGCAGCAGACCCTGAGAAGCGGTGTAGGTGGTGGTCAGGGCACCTGCGGCCAAAGAGCCATGAACAGTACCTGCAGCACCTGCCTCGGACTGCATCTCAACAACCTTGACAGTGTTGCCAAAGATGTTCTTACGGCCTGCAGCAGACCACTGGTCAACATAGTCGGCCATAGGGCTGGAGGGCGTAATGGGGTAGATGCCAGCTACTTCTGTAAAGGCATAGCTGACGTGAGCGGCAGCGGTATTGCCGTCCATTGTCTTAAATTTTCTAGCCAAAGTAAAATACCTCCTAAAGTATTCAATTTTTTGCGCATATATAATAGCACCTTTTTATCCGTTTGTAAAGCGATAATCCTGACCAAGTAGGGAAAAATGTGGGAATATGTTGTTTATTTTTTAAGAAAGAAAAAAAGAATTGTCTTTTTAGAGGAAATGGAGTATGATATAGCTAAATTGTGCAGAGGAGATGACAGGATGGTTTGCAGCGTACATACGATGAGTATCACAGGCATCCAAGGCAATGCCGTGCGCGTGGAGTGCTATATATCCAACGGCCTGCCGGCTTTTGAGATCGTCGGACTTCCGGATACAGCTGTGAAAGAGGCAAGGGAGCGTGTCCGTGCTGCTACGAAGAACAGCGGTGTGAAATTTCCTACAGGACGGATCACCGTCAATTTAGCGCCTGCCAGCCTTAAAAAGGCAGGCACCCATTACGATCTGCCGATTCTGCTGAGTATTCTGTGTGCCTGCGGCGCTGTCCGCAGACCCAAATCCACAACTGCCTTTTTAGGCGAGGTCAGCTTAGATGGGCAGATCCGTCCCATTACCGGTGTTTTGCCTATGACGATTGCCGCAAAGCAGGCGGGCTTTACCCACGTGTTTGTTCCTGCGGAAAACGCACCGGAGGCTACCTTGGCGCGAGGTCCTGCTGTTATGCCTATCCATACGGTTTGCGAGCTGATCGAGGCGCTCAATGGGGAGCGGGAACTGAAAGAAGAACCCATTTGGGTTCCGGAGCATACGGAAACGGAGGTTCTGGATTTTAAGGATGTACTGGGGCAGGAGAATATAAAAAGAGCGATGGAAGTGGCCGCGGCCGGTGGGCACAATGTGCTGCTCATTGGCCCTCCCGGTTCAGGCAAAAGTATGCTCAGCCGCAGACTGCCGTCCATCCTGCCGGATATGACCTGGAAGGAGTCCTTGGACGTTACACAAATCTATTCCGTAATGGGTATGCTGTCACCGGAAGCCCCGCTTATTCGTCAGCGGCCTTTCCGCAGTCCTCACCACACCATCTCTAATGCCGGTCTGATTGGTGGCGGCACCAATCCCAAACCCGGTGAGATCTCCCTATCCCATAAGGGCGTGCTGTTTTTGGATGAGCTGCCGGAATTTCGGAAGGACACTTTGGATCTGATGCGACAGCCCTTGGAGGATGGCGAGGTAACCATCGCCCGTGTGTCCGGTTCTTTTAACTACCCGGCGGAGTTTATGCTGGTGTG
The DNA here is from genome assembly GCA_015067665.1 of Oscillospiraceae bacterium. Classification (GTDB taxonomy): domain Bacteria; phylum Bacillota; class Clostridia; order Oscillospirales; family Oscillospiraceae; genus Faecousia. The sequence goes on from SVLZ01000034.1 coordinate 3,456, forward strand.
CGCAATGAACCCCTGTAAGTGCGGCTGGTATGGCGACCCCTCCGGAAAATGCACCTGCTCGGAGCAGGCTGTGAAAAACTACAGAAGCCGTATTTCCGGTCCGCTGCTGGACAGAATTGATATTATCGTAGAAGTACCGGCTGTGGATTTTGAAAACCTGCGGCGCAGGGAAGAGGCAGAGCCTTCCGAAAAGATCAAAGAGCGGGTCAATGCCGCCCGCGACATTCAAAACCGTCGCTATGGCGAGAGCAGCGGTATGTGCAATGCCCGTATGGGCCCCAATGAACTGCGCTTCCACTGTCAAATCGATGACGATGGTGCAAAGCTGATGAAAATGGCGTTTGATACCTTTGGCCTGACTGCCCGCAGTTATGACCGGATTCTGAAGGTCGCCCGGACGATTGCAGATTTGGCCGGCAGCCGCAATATTACTACAGAGCATCTTGCGGAAGCCATTCATTACAGAACAGTAGAACTTTAAGAGAGGGATAAGCTTTGAAAGAAATCTTTTTATTAAAATTAGGCGAGATCGTGCTCAAAGGCGCAAACCGTCGGCAGTTTGAGGACAGACTGCGCCAGAATATCCGTCGCAGAATGAAGATGTACGGAAATTTCGATGTATATATTATGCAGTCCACGGTCTATGTGGAGCCTATGGATGATATGGCAGATGTAGAGGGCGCTTGGGAAGCCTGCCACGCGATTTTCGGTGTGGTGAGCCTGTGTCGCTGCCGTCCCTGCGAGAAGGACATCGACCGGATCTATGAGACAGCAGAAGCCTATCTCGGTGACGATCTGGATATTGCAAAGTCCTTTAAGGTGGAGTCTAAGCGCTCCGACAAGGCTTTTCATATGAACTCTATGGAAATTTCCCGTGAGATCGGTGGACGACTGGCAGATGCCCATCCTACTTGCATTGTAGACGTGCGGAAACCCGAGTATATCGTCTATGTGGAGGTTCGCGACCTCGCGGCCTATGTTCACGGTCCCGCGGAGCCGGGTGCGGGCGGACTGCCCACCGGCGTAGGCGGCAGAGCAATGTGCCTGCTTTCCGGCGGTATCGATTCTCCCGTGGCGGCCTATATGATGGCAAAGCGCGGTGTAGAGGTGGAGTGTGTCCACTTCTTCTCCTATCCCTATACCTCCCAGCTTGCCCGCAATAAGGTGATGGAGCTGGCGCGGCTGGTGACCCGTTACTGCGGCAGAATGACCGTTAACGTAGTCAGCTTCACGAAAATTCAGGAAGCCATCCGGGATAACTGCCCGGAGGAGTATTTTACGCTCATTATGCGCCGGTTTATGATGGAGATCTCCCAACGGATCGCACTGTCCGATGGCTGCGGTGCGCTGATCACCGGTGAAAACCTGGGTCAGGTGGCGAGCCAGACGATGCAGGCAATGGCAGTTACCGGTGCGGTGGTGGATATTCCTATCTTTATGCCCCTTGTCGGTATGGATAAGGAAGAGATCGTAACCATCGCCCGAAAGATCGGCACATTGGACACCTCTATTTTGCCCTACGAGGACTGCTGCACCGTCTTTACACCCAAGCATCCCAGAACAAAGCCGGTGCTCTCTCAGGTTATCGAAGCGGAAGCCGGTCTTGACAGACAAATGCTTATCGAGGAGGCGCTCGCAAGCGTCGAAAAAATCACGGTGAAATACGATGACACACCTTACCTCTGAGGTTTTGGAGATCCTTGCAGGAAAGACCCTCGCCACGGCAGAAAGCTGTACCGGTGGAATGATCGGGCAAATGCTCACAGCAATACCGGGAAGCTCTGCAGTTTATAAGGGCGGTATTATCTCCTATACAAACGAAATTAAGAATAAGCTGCTTGGTGTGGATATGGCGCTTCTTGAAAGGGAAGGTGCCGTGTCTGCGCCGGTAGCAAAGGCGATGGCTGAAGGCGCGCGCCGCGTGTTATGCGCAGATATTGCGGTGTCCGTTACCGGCCTTGCCGGTCCGGGCGGGGACGACAGGGGAAACCCTGTGGGAACTGTCTATATCGGCTATGCAGATGAAACGGGTGCAGAAGCGATCTTTTTCCACTTTGACGGTGACCGGGAGGCTGTGCGTACCCAAGCAGCGCAGGCAGCTTTGCAGCTTGTTCTTTCTAAAAATTAAAGAATGTCGGATTTCTTTTATTTATTAGTTGACAGAAAAGAAAATTCGGGCTATAATACTTGGGCTTGCTAGTGTAGCACAGTCGGTAGTGCATCTCACTCGTAATGAGAAGGTCGCCTGTTCGAGTCAGGTCACTAGCTCCAAAAGAAATCCGACCCCAACCGGGGTCGGGTTTCTTTTTTTGAACAGATCTGACGCGAAGACCAAGTTGCAACAGTCCGGTGGACTGTTGCCGCCGACGGCTGGACGGAGGCGAACGTTACTTTTTCTTTTCCGTGAAAAGAAAAATGCAAACGCGTCAGGTCATTAGCTCTAAAAGAAGCTAACCCCGGTTGGGGTTAGCTTCTTTTTGTTGTTGCCCTTATAAAAAATAAGTGCTATAATACGGTTGTTTTGAGAAACTGAGGTGAAATTTGTGAAAAAACTCCTGAAATATATGAAGGGCTACGGCAAGGAATGTGTGCTCGGACCGCTGTTTAAGCTGCTGGAAGCCAGTTTTGAACTGCTGATCCCGCTGGTGGTTGCCGGAATCGTAGATACAGGCATCGGGGCAGGGGATAAAAGCCATATCCTAAAAATGAGCCTTATTATGGTTTTATTGGGTATGATTGGCCTGATCAGCGCGGTGGTCGCCCAATTTTTTGCCGCAAAAGCTGCGGTAGGCTTTGCTGCCCGGCTCCGTCACGCAGTGATGGCGCACATTTTGCATCTTAATTATACCCAGCTTGACAAGGTGGGGACATCCACTCTCATTACCCGGATGACCTCTGATATTAACCAGGTGCAAAACGGTGTCAACCTGACCCTGCGCCTCCTGCTGCGCTCACCCTTTGTGGTATTTGGTGCGATGGTTATGGCCTTTACCATCGATGCGGAATCGGCCCTTGTTTTTGCAGGGATCATCCCGATTTTGTGCGTAGTGGTTTTTGGCATTATGCTCATTACTATGCCTGCATACAAGAAGGTACAGCAAAAATTGGACAGTGTGACAGGGGCGACAAGGGAAAACCTGACCGGTGTCCGTGTGCTGCGGGCATTCCGAATGGAAAAGCAAGAGGTATCCCAATTTGCCGAAAAGACGGAGGCTTTGGCAGCGGGACAGCTGCAGGCGGGTACCGTTTCTAACCTGATGAATCCGCTGACTTATGTGCTTATTAATCTTGCCGTTATTCTTTTAGTGCAGGTAGGTGCGGTAAAGGTCTATACCGGTGTGCTTACGCAGGGTATGGTCATTGCACTTTATAACTATATGTCCCAGATCCTGGTAGAGCTTATCAAAATGGCAAACCTGATCCTTAGTATGACCAAGGCGGCTGCCTGTGCAGGCCGTATCCAGTCTGTGCTGGACATCCCCGTGACAGATGGGGAAAATGCTGTACCGGAGCTTGGCGGCAAGGTGGAATTTAAGAATGTTTCTGTCTCTTACGCAGATGCGGCTGCACCTGCCCTTATGGATGTCAGCTTTACGGCGCTTCCCGGACAGATGGTGGGCATCATCGGTGGCACCGGTTCCGGTAAGACGACCCTTGTGAATTTGATTCCCGGCTTGTATACGGCAAGCGAAGGCAGTGTGCTTTTGGACGACCGGGATGTAAATACCTTGGGCGCCAAAGCGGTCTGTCAAAAGATCGGTATCGTGCCCCAAAGCAACCTCCTTTTTGCAGGTACGGTTCGGGATAATCTCCGTTGGGGCAAGGAAGATGCTACTGATGAAGAGATGATCGAGGCCTTGCGTCTTGCTCAAGCCCATTTTGTGACAGAGGAAAAAGAAGGACTGGATACCGAGGTAGAGCAAGGAGGACGGAATTTTTCCGGCGGTCAAAAACAGCGCCTTGCCATCGCAAGAGCGCTGGTACGTAAGCCTGCTATCCTCATTTTGGATGACAGCGCCTCTGCGCTGGACTATGCCACAGACGCAGCCCTCCGCAGCGCCATCCGCTCCCTTGATCCGATGCCCACCACATTTATCGTCTCCCAAAGAGCCGCCTCCATCCGTCACGCGGATTTGATCCTTGTACTGGAGGATGGCGTAGTGGTAGGGCAGGGAACAAGTGAGGAGCTGCTGAAAACCTGCCCGGTATACCGGGAGATCTATCGCATCCAATTCCCTGAGGAGGTGACGGAAAATGGCTGATAATCAGAAAAAAATCACCGTTACCTACCGCATCCTCCGATATATTCGCAAGTATGCTGCCCTTGTATGCCTATCACTTTTTCTTGCGGTGGTATCGGTGGTAGCTTCTCTCGCGATCCCTGTTCTCGTAGGCAATGCCATCGACTTTGTTATCGAAGCAGGTCGTGTGGATTTTGGTAAGGTCAGTATGTATCTGTGCGTGGTTTTGGCTTGTGCAGGCGTTTCTGCTTTCTCGCAGTGGCTTATGAGCCAAATGAATAACCACATCACCTTCCGTGTCTCTCGGGACATCCGCAACGAAGCCTTCCGGCACATCCAAAAGCTGCCCCTGTCGTATCTGGATAAGTTTTCCCAAGGAGACATTGTCAGCCGGGTCATTGTAGACGTGGACACCTTTGCGGACGGCCTGCTTTTGGGTTTTACTCAGTTTTTTAGCGGTGTGATCACCATTTTCGGCACGCTCCTATTTATGCTGGTCACAAGCTGGCAGATCGCCCTTGTAGTGGTGCTTGTAACGCCGCTTTCGTTGCTGGTCGCCAGCTTTATCGCAAAGAGCACTTACAATATGTTCAAAGCCCAAACGGAAGCACGGGGCGCCCAAACCGCCATCATTGATGAGACTGTGGGCGGTATCAAGGTGGTGCAGGCCTTTGGCCATGAAAAGGCCTCTTTAGAGAACTTCGACAAATCCAATGCGGCGTTGGAAAAGAGCGCCTTGAAAGCCATTTTCTTCTCCTCCCTTACAAATCCTGCGACCCGATTTGTCAACTCCCTTGTTTATGCCGGTGTAGGTCTTGTTGGTGCGCTGATTGCCATTAGCGGTGGCATTACGGTGGGTAATCTTACCAGCTTTCTTAACTATGCCAACCAGTACACCAAACCTTTTAATGAAATATCCGGCGTAGTAACAGAACTGCAAAATGCGATTGCCTGCGCAGGCCGTGTATTCGAGCTTTTGGATGCGCCGGAAATGACACCCGATCCGAAAAAACCTGCCGCGCCCGAAAAGGTAGAAGGCGGGGTAGAGATCCGAAAGCTGTCCTTCTCTTATACAAAGGAAAAGCCCTTGCTGCAAAATATTGATCTTTCCTTCGCCCCGGGTCAAAAGATCGCCATCGTTGGCCCTACCGGCTGCGGCAAGACCACCTTTATTAACCTCCTGATGCGCTTTTACGACCCTGACCAAGGACGCATCTACATCGATGGTATCGACACACAGACAATGTCCAGAGAGACCCTCCGCAGCTGCATCGGGATGGTGCTGCAGGACACTTGGCTGAAAAATGCAACCATCCGGGAGAATATCGCCATGGGCCGCCCGGATGCCACCGAGGAAGAGATCATCGAAGCAGCAAAGAAGGCGCGGGTCCACAGCTTTATTGTCCGCCTGCCTAAGGGCTATGATACCGTTGTCGCGGAAATGGGCGGCGATATTTCCCAAGGTCAGAAGCAACTTCTGTGTATTGCCCGACTGATGCTCTGCCTGCCGCCGATGCTTATTTTGGACGAGGCTACCTCATCCATCGACACCCGGACAGAGATGCAAGTCCAAAAGGCGTTTGATACGCTTATGAAGGGCCGCACCAGCTTTGTGGTTGCCCATAGACTCTCCACCATTCAGGAAGCTGACTGCATCCTTGTGATGGAAAACGGTAACATTGTGGAAACGGGAAAGCATACAGAGCTATTGGCGAAAAAGGGTCTGTACGCAAGGCTTTATGAAAGCCAGTTTGCCCACTGATTTTATGAAAAGACCCACACCGTGCACGGTGTGGGTTTTTAGCGTGTCAAAAAAGTCTGAAATGAAAGCTGTAGGGGGCGGCGCCCACGACGCCCCGGCAGTGAAATACAGCGATTTATCGCTATTTCCGGCAAATTCGCAACATTTTTTTGGCGGGCCGTCGAGGCGCCGGCCCCTACAAATAGGTTTTTCGACAGTCTCAAAACCCACACCGTGCACGGTGTGGGTCTTGATCATTTGCAGGCGCGTATAGAAGCTGGATTTTATATGGAGCTGCTATATGCAGGATTATAGTTGCAAAGTTCGAAAAAAGATGATAGAATGGATAAAAAAGCAATGAACGGAGGGTATTTTATGAAGAAAACACTATTGGTCCTTTTAACCGTCATTACCTTGTTTACTGTAGCGTTGCTTTGCACGGCCTGCTATTCTTTCGGCAGCGGCGGACTTCTATTTATTGAGGTGGAGGAAGGCTACGCAGTTACAGGCTTCTCGGGTAAAGAGAGGTTTTATAAGAATTTCACAGTGGATATACCCAGTGAGTATAACGGTCAGCCGGTTACGGAAATCGCCGATGGCGCATTTGCCGGATACACCAGCTTGGTGCGTGTTACGATCCCGGATTCGGTAACGACGATCAACGGCGGTGCATTTTTGGGGTGCGTGCTGTTGACGGAGGTAGATATTCCGGATTCTGTTACCTTCATTGGAGATGCTGCATTTGGCGGATGCATACTTCTGGAAGAAATTTATCTGCCGGATTCTCTTGTCCACATCGATGATAATGTATTTCATGATTGTTCCAGCCTTGTAAATGTCCGTATTCCGGAGTCTGTAATGTATATTGGCAAGGATGTCTTTGCCGGGGCTGGCGCTGTGGCATATAACGAGTATGAGGATGGTTATTACCTGGGAAACGAAAGCAATCCTTATAAGGCGCTCATAAAAGTGAAAAACACAAGTCATTCTAACCTGACGATGCACAGCGGTACAAGTGTTATGCAAAAGGGGCTGATTGAAAGCTGCCCGTCCCTTGCAAGTATTACCTTTGAAGGCGGCGTTCCCGCATATTACGATGAATGGGGTAACCCTACATATCCTTATAGTGAACTGCCCAATCTTAGCGAAGTCACTGTGAAAGCGGGCAGCGTTCCTGCGTATGCGTTCACGGATTGCACAAAGCTTACAACGGTTGTTATCGGTGACTTGGTGGAAAGCATTGGCAGTGATGCCTTTAGAGGGTGCGAAAGCCTTTCGAGCGTTACCCTTTCCGGCTCTGTTACCAGTATTGGTGATTACGCATTCCGTGACTGCCACGTTGAGAACGTTTATTATTCAGGGGATATAGGCGCTTGGTGCAGCATCCGCTTTGGCATCGATTATGCGAATCCGCTGTATTGCGGCGCAAAAATGTATCTCGGCAACGAACTGTTGACAGCGCTGATCATTCCCGATACGGTGACGAGTATTCCTGCGTTTGCGTTTGCGAACTGCCAATCGATCAAATCTGTTGTCATTTCGGATTCTGTAACAGACATTGATATCTACGCATTTGCGTACTGCCGCTATCTGGAAAGTGTTGACCTGCCCGATACCTTAACGACCATTGGCGACGATGCCTTCAGGGATTGCCGATCGCTGACCGCTATAGAAATCCCCAATAGTGTAACAAGCATTGGCATAAATGCATTTATAGATTGCGAGGCACTTACAAGTGTTGTGCTTCCCGGCGCGGTGACGCGTATTGCCGAGGGGGTATTTGCGTACTGCGATTCGCTTAAGCACGTAACCCTGGGCCAGTCCGTAACAAGTATTGGCGATAGGGCATTTGGAGATTGCAGTTCTTTGCAAAGTGTTGAAATCCCCGACTCTGTTATAAGTGTTGGTATAGACGCTTTCGAAGATACGCCGATCAAGACCAATGTGTACGATAATGGGATCTATGTTGGCAGTGTGAATAATCCGTATCATATACTTTTGAAGGTAAAGGACAGGGAATTGGATGCTTGCCAGATCCATAGCGATACCAAGGTCATTGCCGGCGGCGCCTTTGAAGACTGCAAGGTGCTCAAAAGCATTGTGCTTCCCGACGGCGTAGTCTGCATCGGTGATTCCGCATTTAAAAATTGCGAGAAACTAAGCAGCATTCATATTCCGCGTTCTGTAACAAGAATTGAAAGATATGCCTTCACAAATTGCAAGACACTCAAAAGCATCGTGATTCCTATCTCGGTAACCGATATGGGAACAGACGTATTCGATCAGTGTAAATCAATTACGATATACTGTGAAGCAAGTCAGCAATCCATCGAAAACAAAAATTGGAATACGCATTGGACTTTTGCGGGGATCCCGGTGGTTTGGGACTACACAGGGGAATCCTAAAATAGTACCCGCGCATCAAAAGAGAACAACCCCCATTTGTGCCGTTGGCGCAAATGGGGGTTGTTTACATTTGGTTGGTGTTTTTTATTTCAGCGATAGAAAGTATTCCTCAAGGCAGAGCCCGGAATCGTACACTTCCTTAGCCAGTGCTTTGCCTACATAACGGTAGTGCCAAGGCTCGTAAATGATGCCGGTGCTGTCGCTTTTTCCGTTAGGGTATCGGAGAATGAAGCCATACTCCCAGCAATGCGCCATAAACCATTGCTGGGCGGCAGTTTTTTCCTGTTCCTCATCCAGCACCCAGTAATTGCCGTCTACCAAGTCTACGGCAAGACCCAATTCGTGCTCACTGGTACCGGGAACAGCAATAATCGTAGCGGCTTTCTCTCGGGCATTCTCCTCGGAATAACCCAGATTTATGTAGTAATTTACCTTTCGGTCAAAGAGCTTGATCTGATACTCGTGGCTGCGGTATGCGGAGGTGATATGACCGTTGAGCCCTGCTGCACGGCAATCCTTGATCATCTGCATAAGGGCGTCCCGGCAGCTTTTATCTACCTGATAATCGTCCTCCGCTTCCACAAGCTCTGCTTGATAGCTATCGGGAATGGGATTCCAGGGGTTTGCCATAACCACATATGCACCGGAAGAGGCAAAATGGTACATTTGCCCGTCGATCTCCACGCGGCCGCGGCTGACCGAACCGTCTGCCTTTAAGTAATAGGTTTCACCGTCTATCTCCAGCCAGCCTGTCTGCAGGACACCTTGCTCGTCTAAATAATAGCGCGTGTCGTTCAGTTCGAGCCAACCGGTGTGGAGCGTGCCGTCTTCGGTTCTGTAAAAGGTCTGTTTTCCCTCGGTGAAAAAGCCTGTGGTAATGACCGGCTCGGTAGGGGAGGGAACGGTTGGCTCTTGGCTTGGCGGCACATCACAGCCGGCCAAGAGCAAAACCGCAAGAATGAGAGCAAATAATCGTTTCATAGCCGTTCCTCGAAGATGGGATAGATTTACTGTCAATTTATCACATTTTGTAGAAAAATGGAAGAGGGAAAATGCTTGCAGGTGGCGAGTTACCTCTCTGACAGCGTAGCCGACACATTTTTAGGAAAAATGAAAAATAACTCTTGACAAATCACCGGGAATAGGGTAGTATATTCAAGCGGTCAAAAACTGCTACTTGGAGAAGTCGCGTAGCTGGCCGAGCGCGCACGATTGGAAATCGTGTATACCCCAAAAGGGTATCGAGGGTTCAAATCCCTCCTTCTCCGCCATAAAAAAGACCACCCGACCGGGTGGTCTTTTTTATGCTTTGAAGAGGGAATTGATGGGATAAGATGTAACAGCCGGAAAATTTTGAATATTTCCTATTGACAAATCGGAAACATACTAATATAATATAAGTGCAGGGTGCAAAGATTATCAATCGTCATTGCGCAAGTAAAGACTATCAAAGGAGGCAATCAAAATGAAAAAATCCAGAATACTACTCGTTGCTTTGCTCATCGTAGGCTTTGCGGTAAATATGGCTGGATGCTATATGGTTTCCGGCCAGAAGATGGATAGAGTAAAAGGCACTTATAAACTGACAAATTATACCTATACGCCGTCGTACGAACGGAGAGAAGGATACACCCCGAAAACAAGGGATTATATTAACGATGAAAAGTATTTATATGAGGATTACTTGGTCATAACCGGAAGCGGTACAGGCTACTATGTACATAAAGAAGCAAACGCCCCTGCCTATGTGAAGGAAGTAAGAATGTCTTTTGAATACAATACAGACAATTCCTCTTTAGTTGATTATGTGATCTATAACGATGCGCTGACTGTTTCCTCAAGCACGAATAACGGGAATCGCTTGGGTGTTAGTAAGAACATTCTGAACTTCTCCCGGCCTGCGTTTGACTACACCCAGCTGTTTACCAATAAGCCTATGCGCACCGAAGATGTTTATGTCCGTTGGGAAAAGGTAGATAGGGCCACTGATCTGTCCTATGCGCAGAAGCAGGTTGGCGAACTGAAGGAGTACGATTATCAAAGCTTTGCAGTACGTGGCATTTACGAGCTTGGGACGCCTACCAACATAGAGAACGGAGAGCTGGCTGAAAATCCCTACCAGTATTATTTCTATGTAATTGATACTGCAAAGGGTGTTACGACGGCAACGGTGTACTACGCGCTGAAGGAAACACCGACCATGCAGGTTAAAGAGACCATTTCTCTTTCCTGCACAGCGGGCGATTGGAGTGAAATAACGCTGGACGGTGAGGCTTGGCGTGTTGATCCGACTTGGGGCAATTATTACTACAAAGAAAGCGATGGCTTAAAGTATACCATCAACCAAGTGGGCCGCGATATTACAGAGGATGAACTGGAATATTGGATCAGCTGCCGTATGCCCGTACTTGAAGGCGAAAGCTAAATATCAAGGAACCTATTCCCTGCATCACGCAGATGCAGGGAATTTTTTGTGTGTAAAAAATTTTTGTCTTTAATAATGTCTTAAGATAGTCTTAATAAAATATTAACAATTAACAGGTATAAATCGCGTATAATACGCAAATGCAAAAAAATAAATCTAATGAGGAGTAGTCATGTCAAAATTTATCGATTGGACGTGGGGCGATATCAATAATGGCGATGTAGGCCCCGGTATGTTTAGTTGGTTTCATATTCTTTCTCTTGTGATTATGATCATAGCATGTATTGCGGTTTGCCTGACAGTTGCGAAAAAGCATAATCCCAAATCTGACAGAATCGTAATCAGCATTTGCGCCTTTATTCTCTTGTGCTGTGAGCTGTTTAAGCAACAGTTTTGGTTTACCTATTACGGCTATTACAGATTTGAGATTTTCCCGTTTCAATTCTGCTCGGTGCCCATTTATGTTTCCTTGTTTGCGGCGATCGTTCCGTGGGAAAAAGCGAGGGAGCTTTGCTATCGCTTTTTGGCCTTTTACGGTATTATCGGTGGCTTAGCAGTAATGCTTGTCCCGACCGCTGTGCTGTACACATACTTTGTACCAATGTCCCTGCACGCAATGATCTGGCATGCTGTTCTGGTGATCATGGGTGTCTATCTGATCGTTTCCAGAGGCTACGGAAAGCAGATCAAGGAGTTGATCGGGCCGTCTGTTATGCTGCTTGTGTTTGTTGTGATCGCCATTATTGGAAATATTTTGGTCTACAAGCTGCACCTTGGCACACCGAACTGCCAACCGGGCGACAATTTGAGTATGTTCTATATTTCTCCCTACTATCCTACCCAGCTGCCTCTTCTTGGAATGGTGCAGGAAATATCTTACCCGCTGTTTGTCCTTTGCTATCTGGCATTTTTTAATTCTTTTTCCCTTTTGGTATGGGCAATTGCAAAAGGAACACGGAAGTGTCTGCGCGCAAAAGAGAAAAGTAAAAATGTATAAACGTACTCCCGGCATTTGTTAGGAATGCCGGGGGTTTATATTTTGAATCCCTACTTGCGGATCAGAGACAATTTATGATAGAATACAATACATGAAATCGTTTGAGAGGAAGCTGATTATGCTGAAAGCAGAAAAAGGAAGGAATGTCTATTTAGATCTGTTTCGATTTCTCCTTGCCTTTATGATCGTTTGTATTCATCTTACAGATAAAGAGTATGATTTTTATCCGCTTTTCCGTCTATCTGTTCCGATGTTTTTTATGATAAGCGGATATTTCATTTATACGACAGATCAGCAAAAGGCTGAGAAAAAAGCAGGCGGATTTGTCCGTCGATCTGCAATGTATATGCTCATCGGTATCGCTTTCTACACGGTTTATGAGTTTATCTCTTGCCTGCGTAGCGGAACGAGTGTGGGTTGGTTTTTTACAACCGTATTTTATGAAGGTAATTCTCCGTTTTTCAAATTCTTTTTCTTAAACGCGCCGATTCCTTATTATACAGTAGGCGCGCAAATTTGGTTTTTGATCGCGCTTTTCGTCCTTTCTCTTGTCCATTTTTTGCTTGTAAAATTGGGCAAAACCGATCTGTATAAATGGCTGGTACCCATTTGTTTTGCAATCTATTTCTTCTTTAGCGGCTTTATGTACATCGTACAGCCCCATACAGACATCCCCATCCGGTATATGCGCAACGCATGGTTTTTCGGATTGCCTACCTTTGGCTTGGGGTATTTAATCGCGCAATGGAATTGGCACAAAAAGAGCTGGTATAAATATATTTACTTGGCGCTGGCAATTGTCTTTTTCCTGTTGCAGATCCCGGAAAACGAACTGATCGCGCGGGAAAATTCGGGCTTAGAAATGTATATGACGGGTGTCCTTTCTGCGGTGTTTTTCTTGCAGTTCTTTTTGGGCATCCAAAAAGCGGACTGTCCGTTATTTTACACTTGGATCGGCAAGTCCGCACCCTTCTATATTTACATTTTGCATATGGGTGTAGCGTGTACGCTCTCCCGTTTTATTACTTTCCCCAGTCCGATGGTGAAAAGCGTAGTTGTCTATTTGGCCTCCTTTTTCATATACGAGATCATCTTCCTGCTTGGTAAATTCCTAAAGCAGTTTGCGGTAAAGAAGATATAAAAATGACTTCCGGTAACTTTTACAGTTGCCGGAAGTCATTTGTTACATATCAAAGCGGATGTTGGGATCGTGCCATTCTTTGCGCCGTTCTTCATAGGCGGCAATGGCTTCCGTCCGGAAGGCAGCCTCCGCATTTCCGCCTGCCAGCGCGATCAGCTTCTCGCAGAAGAGGGGATTTAAGGGAAGAATGGGACCGACGGTGTGGGTGCAAAGAAGGTTATTCTTCCGCATACCCTCCAGTTTGCTCTCGGGGTTAATACCGATGCCGCGAATGACTTCGGCAAAATAACAGTCGGAATTATCACCGTAGATATGGCTAAACTGGGTACGGAAGCCCACCACCTCGATACCCTCAAAACGGCTGAGAATTTTGCCGTTATAGCGCCCGAACAGGTCGGTCTTGACTTCCAAATCAAAGATGCCCAAGCCTTTGCTTTCGATCTTTTCCGTTACATAGTTTATCTTCTTGCAGAAAACTTCACCTGCATTGCCGGTAGCAAGAAATACCACACCGTCCTCAATAAGTGCTTCCAGTCTTTCTTTCAGAGGCATCAGCTTTTCGATGACCCGGCGTTGGGTGGCTTCTGTCATATAACCCAAGAGAATCATATCCGGGCGGTTTTCCACAAAATAGGGAGTGTCCAAAAGGGAGGTGTAGATCACTTCCGCGTCAGGCATTGCATAGCGCAGATAGGCGGCATTTTGGGCATCGCCGTTCAGGCCGCAGACTTCGCTGAAAAGAACTTCGATAATCATACCTTGCCTCCTTTTTCCTGCAGGATCTTCTTGTTGACCGCGGCTTCTGCCGGGTGATAAATGTCATAAAGAACGAAAATCTTTTTGCTCTTCTCGGTATCCACCAGCGCAGCCGCGTGGGCGGTATCGTGGGTAATAACGATCTTCTCCTTGGGGATACCTGCCATCAGCGCCCGGAGGTAATGATCCTTGCACCGGGGACCGCCAAAGACGATCTGGGTGATAGAGGGGTCAGCCAAAATGGCGTAATCGCAGTCGTAGAACCAGCAGATATTGGCGCTGTTGGTGGCGCAGTTGTTCCGGTCGTCGATGCAGATAACGGCGGCCTTATTTTCGCCCGGGGTAGAAGCCACATAGTTAAAGCAGCTGGCGCAGGCGACAGGATTGAGACCCTTGGCCATCAGCATGGTAATATGCAGATCACCGGCGTCCAGAATCTCCATACGGCTCTTGACGATCTCGGCTTTTTGCAGGCCCTTGGTGATCTGCTCGTAGCTTAGTCCCAACCGGGTCAGCAGGGCGATCATACCGGTGGTATTATAGATATTTACCAGATTGGTGCTGACAAGACGGTAGCTTTGTTCTGCACCCTTGTGGGTGATGGTGAAAATTTCATTTTCCCGATCAATGGCGGTAACGGTGAAATCCCGCTCCGGGGAGGTGTGCCCGCAGCTTTCACAGCGGAAACGACCAATGTGGTAATAGCGCACATAGTCGGGCACTAACTTGCCGCCGCACTTGGGGCAATAAACAATATCCCGATGGAAGGGCGTGATCAGCTCCGCAGGGCGCTCCGCTTCAATGCCAAAATAGGTGCGATCCTGACACTGGGGCGCAAGGGAGGCGCAGATCAGATCGTCACCGTTTAATATAAGCTTTGTGGTCTCCGGCAGGGTCGTGGTTAGTAAATAGCTGATAAATTCGGTGTGGGCGTTTCGCATCACGGAGTCCTGCATAATGTTGTTGCACAGCAGAAAGTCCGGCTTCAGCTGGGGGAAAATGCGGATGGCGCTGCGCTCATCGCACTCCAAAATGGCGATGTCCTTTTTGGCTTTGCCGAAAATGGTGGAGTCCTGCAAGAGGGCGGTGGCAACGCCGGGCTGAATGTTGGAGCCAAGGGAGTTGTTGGTAACGGTGTAGCCGTTCTCCCGCAGAATGCCGGCAGTCAGATTGCTGACAGTGGTCTTGCCGTTGGTGCCTGTGACGGCAACCACGGTCTTGGGCTTTGCTACCTGCGCCAAAAAGTCAGGGCAGAGCTTAATTGCCACCTTGCCCGGGAAGCAGGAGGCATTGCGTCCCAAAAGGAGAAGGAGCGTGCTGGCGGCTTTGGATGCCCAAAGCGCAATATAAAATCTTATTTTTCCCATAGTATCACACCTGATTTTTCTTTATAAGTGGTTTGCAGAGGCGGATTTCCTAAATAGTATCCGCATACGCGGTCAATTTTACCATAGGCGGCCTATAAAATCAAGCCGACCGGGAAAAATCAATGGCACTTAGTTAAGAAAATCCTGTCATTCTGAGCGGAGCACGAATGTGCGAAGTCGAAGCCTTGCCTCCCTCTTTGAGGGAGGTGGATTTTGCGAGGAACGAGCAAAAGACGGAGGGAGTGTTGTTCTTACGATAGTACAACCCCTCAGTCAGCCTGATCGGCTGACAGCTCCCCTATGATGGGAGCCGAGATTGCGCATTATCGATTCTGCAAAGCAGTTTTTTAGTGCGAAGAGTCCTGTTGCGGTGCCAGGCGAATGTCCTCGGTCATTCGACCTTCGTCCTTCGCCGACCGCTGCCACTCGCTCAGGATGACAACCTTAACTTAATGACATTGCCGGGAAAATTTAGGTAGATATTTCTAAAAATATGGTTGACAAGTCGGCATTTCCGCGATATAATACTGGGGCACTTGCGAGAGTGTTGGAATGGTAGACAAGCACGTTTGAGGTGCGTGTGGTTACGCCGTGTGGGTTCGAGTCCCATCTCTCGCACCAAAAATAAGGGCATCCCATTCGGGATGCCCTTATTTTTTGCTCAAGATGGGACTCGAAAGGGCGGCACCAGTGCGCACACTGGTGTAACAAACAGTCCGGTGGACTGTTTGTTAGCCCGTGGGAGAGTCCTTTGGTCTGGGGATGCATCCGGCAGGATGTAGACACAGACCAAATATGAGTAGATACTTACCGCTCCCATACGGGGCAGCCGATATTTTTTTGCTCAAGATGGGACTCGAAAGGGCGGCGCCAGTGCGCAGTTTTTATGGTAGAAAGCCGTATTTCGTTATGATATACGCAGCTTGTAAAACTTGGATTTGTGAGGTTGATATATTATGTGCCTGATATGTGACAGAATAAAGATGATCAAGGAAAATACCAATCCTTGGTTTGTCAAGGAATTGGAAACAGGATATGTGGTCATTGGTGATAATCAGCACTTCAAGGGTTATACATTGTTTCTTTGCAAGGAACATAAAACAGAACTGTTCCATTTGAACCATTCTACAAAGATGAAGTTTTTAGAGGAAATGTCGATTGTTGCAGAAGCCGTGGCCAAAGCATTTGGCGCTGAAAAGATGAATTATGAGCTATTAGGTAATGGTGATACACATTTGCACTGGCATTTGTTTCCGAGGGTAAGCGGCGATTTGGAAAACTACGGAAACAACGGAAAAGGTCCTGTGTGGTGGTATCCAATGGAAAAAATGTATAGTCCTGATAATCGCCCGCCTAAGCAAGAAATGAATGTAATGAAAACAAGATTAGCGAAAGAGTTGGACAAGCTGTTGTAATGCCAATTTATCTAACTGATCGCCAATCGTTCAGCACAGATGATACAGAGGTACGATTTATGAACAGCGAGTTTAGAAATCAAATCATTCGTGATACTATGGGAAAATCTGTCCACATGATTGTCGACCGACCCATGGGTTACCGGCACGGAGAGATCGTATACCCCATCAATTATGGCTATATTCCGGGTATCATTGCCGGGGATGGGGAGGAGCAGGATGCTTATATTTTGGGTGTCGATGTGCCGCTGACGGAATTTGATGGTCAGGTCGTGGGCGCGATCCGCAGAAAGAATGACTGCGAGGATAAGCTTGTGGTGGCGCCCTATGGTACGGTTTGCCATCAGGGGCAGATTGCGGAAGCGGTACATTTTCAGGAGCAGTATTTTGATAGCTTTATTGAATCCCTGCTCCAAAAATCCTGCGGCGTGATCCCGTACCGATGGAACGGTGCCAAAAAAGAATACCTGATTTTGCTCCAAACCAACAACTGCTGGAGCTTTCCCAAGGGACATATGGAGGCGGGGGAAACGGAGACACAGACCGCCTTGCGGGAACTGTTCGAAGAAACAGGACTGACCGCCCATCTGATTCCCGGAAAGCGTGTGGTATCCGAGTATGACATTCCACCCTTTACAAGAAAACAAGTAGTTTTATTCTTCGGGGAGGTATGCGGTGATGTTACGCCCCAAGAAGCGGAAATTGTGCGATACAAATGGACAGCGGCAGAGGAACTCCCCAATTATCTCCACAAGGACACCTATGCGGTCTGTAGGGATTTGCTGTAAATGGAGAGGGAATATATGAAGCGCAAGTATTACGAAGCCTACGACGACCGGTATCGGCAGATACACGCGGAAAACCTGCAATGGGCTTATGACGAGCCCTCGCCCATCGTAATGGAAACGGTGCGGGAATTCGGGATTGACCGAAATCACAAAATTTTGGAGCTGGGCTGCGGAGAGGGCAGAGATGCCTATGCGCTCCTGAAAGCGGGATACAATTTGCTGGCTACGGATATTTCTGCCGAGGTGATTGCCTATGACAGGAAGAAATGGCCGGAATATGCAGAAAGCTTTGGGGTTTTGGATTGTATTGCCGGGAAATTGCCGGAAAAATTCCATTTTATCTATGCTGTTGCAGTGGTACATATGCTGGTGGAGGACGGGGACAGAGACAGCTTTTATGCCTTCATCCGTGAGCATTTGACACCGGACGGCATCGCCCTGATCTGTACCATGGGAGACGGCAAATTTGAGCGAAAGACCGACCCCGAAAAAGCCTTTGACCTGCAGAACCGCACCCACGAGCAATCGGGAAAGACGGTACAGATCGCAAGCACCACCTGCCGGATGGTCAGCTTTGAAACGCTCCGCAAAGAGCTGTCCCGCAACGGTCTTACGATCATAAAGGAGGGAATCACCGCGGCAATGCCGGACTTCTCGGAGCTTATGTACGCGGTGGTAAAGAAAATGGCACTAAAAGACTTTGAGCAGCCGGAGCTTATAACGATCAGCGATACCCTGAGGCTGCGAAAATTTGACGGCAATTATGCTCTGTTTCTGCCTGGGTATCAAAACCCGGTAGTCTACCAAAATTCAGAAGGCATTTTTGATGAAAGCAGGATTCCAAACCTTGCCTATGTAACCGGAATGTGCAAATATCTTGCAAAGGTCGGGGAGCTATATTATATTGAAGTAAAAGAGGGAGAGAAGTTCATCCCCATAGGAGATGTGACGATCAAGGATGAAAATCCGCCCATTGCTATTTGGGAAGATGCCTACCGCGGCAAGGGCGTTGGCACTTTGGTAATGCAAACGGTGATCGCGCGGCTAAGGACCCTTGGATATACAAAAATCACCGGCTCCACGGTCTATAAGTGGAATACATCCTCTCAAAGAATGCACGAGAAGTTAGGCTTTGTAAAAGTAGAAGAAACGGAAAAAGAGATCATCTACGCGCTGCAAATGGAGAACAATAAATGAAAGCTGCTGTACTTTCCGATATACATTCCAATTTCTATGCGCTCCGTGCCTGCTATGCGGACGCGGTAAGGTGCGGCGCAGAAAGCTTTGTCTTTCTCGGTGACTATGTTTCTGACCTTGCTTCGCCGCAGGAGACGATGGATCTTGTGTATGAGATCCGGTCTAAATACCCCACGGTATGCCTGCGTGGCAACCGGGAGGGATATATGCTGGATTGCGAAAGCGGTCGCAGCAGTTTTGCTCGCGGATCGAAGTCCGGCTCTCTCCTGTATACATACGAGCATTTACGGAAGAAGGATCTGGATTTTATTCGCGGACTCAAAATTTCGGATACGATAGAAATCGATGGTGTCCGAATTGAAATCGCCCACGCAGCTACGGACAATGACAGGTATTATTTTGACAGCAATGACGGTCATACAGTCGATATTTTTCCACAGATGAAGTGCGACTATTTGCTTACCGGTCACAGCCACAAGCAGTATATTCAGCACAATGCTGGTAAGACGATTATCAATCCCGGATCGGTAGGTATCCCCCAAGGAGGTACAAGGAACCCAAAATACGCAATTCTGGATATTGTGAACGGCAATATCTCTTGTCAGCTCCGGGAAGTGCCTTACGATATGGCCGACGCTATTCGCTCCCAATTTGCCAGTGGTCTTGTGGACTACGCAAAATACTGGGCGATTGGCATTCTTTACGATATAATCACCGGCGAAGAATGTGTACTGAAGCTTCTTAGCACTGTCGAAAACACCGGTGACTTTGCTAACGAAGAAGCATGGAAATCAGCAGCTTTGGAGTTGGGCATGAAGCTCACAGAGCAAGAGATTTTGGAATATTATAGGAGCGAGTAAGTGAGGTGTACCATGATATACAATTCGATTGTTCACAGGCAGCCGATTGATAAGGGCTGGTCGGGAGATCAAAAATATTGTGTTACCACTGCTGATGGCATCAAGTATTTGCTTCGAATCACATCCTCGGAGCGTGCACACCGCTTTCATTTG
>SVLZ01000035.1 GCA_015067665.1 Oscillospiraceae bacterium
AGTGGTGATCTACGGTGGTATTATGAACCCCGCTTCTGCGCTGATGTATAATGCGCAGTCGTTAAACTGGGACATGCTTCTTGCTTACTATGTAACAGGTCTGCCCGTTGACTTGGTACACGCCGCCGCAACGGTAGTTTTCCTTTTGCTGATTGCCGAACCAATGCTGGAGAAGTTAGATCGCATCAAAGTCAAGTATGGACTTGTTGAATAGTTTATTTTCGTGTACCTGCTATGTGACCTATTAAAAATTTCCCTTATTTTTTCCCTTATTGGGGTGATAAAGGGTGGTTGACGATGGTTAGAATCGGTAGTTAAATGTTTAGTATTCCTCTATATTTGGTGCTAAATAGTTAACTTTTGTTAGAAAAAGTAAGAAAACCCTCAAATTCAAATCCCTCTCACAGCCCCAATCGCTTACACCTTTCTGTGCTTTATCCGAAAGAAACGAAACGCCGCAGGCTTTTGCCTGCGGCGCATTTATTATCCGGGAAAAACATTCGTGATCCAAAGCAAAAGCGGTAGCACAAGGGAAAAGAGGCTGACCAGCCAAGGGTATAGCACTTTTTTCGAAAGGAACATCGTCAGCAGACAAACTGCCGTAACCAGTAACGGCACAAATACCGCCACATTCCGCTCGATCATCATAGCATACTCGCCGCTTGCCTGCAGGTTGATACCCACAAATTCCGGCAGTCTTGCCATATTCTGAAATGCCAGCTTGATCGCCACCGCCACAACAGGCACGGCCAGCAAAATACTGCGGAGCTTATAAATCCACTGCCAAGCCTCTTGCAAAAAATCGCCAGTCTTTTCCATCCACTCCGGCTTTCCTCTCTTCTCGGCAACCTTTTTCTTTTCCATAAAGCTACACACCCTTTCCAAGTGACTCAATCATAGCATAGTTTTATTTTATATGCAAGAATCATTTTATTGTACGTTTTATTGGACGTTTTCTCTTTTACAATAACGGCAGAAACAAACTTAAAGGAGGACTCCCCTATGTTAACAACCGCCATTTGCCGTTATCTTGACCATCCCGCTTCTCCTTGCCCCAACGCAGCTACCCGCCGTCAGGTTCTTACAAAGCTGATCGATCACCTGCTGATCCTCGCTATTTGCGCCGGGATTGCCGCCTGTGCTGTTTTTCTTACGGTTTTCTTTTGACATTCTCCTTGTAGAGCGTCACAAGACCCTTTGTAAGCAGATCCTTATCGTAAATGATCTCTCTGCGGCAAAGAGGAATGATAAACTTAGCAATGCCACCGGTAGCGATCACCGTAGTCTTATAGCCAAGCTCCTCTTCCATACGCTCGACGATTCCATCAAGCATACAAGCGGTACCCATCATAATTCCTGCGCGCATAGCATCCACCGTATTGCGCCCGATGGCACGTTTCGGCTGATCGAGCTGCAATCCCGGCAAAAGGGCCGTCCGCTCTGTCAAAGCATCCATAGAGATCTTTACACCGGGAATGATCGCGCCGCCGATATATGCTCCGTTTTTGTCCAAAACAGAAACTGTCGTTGCGGTACCCATGTCGATAACGGTCAGTGGCGGTTCGTACTCCCGCAGAGCCGCCACACTGCCCACAACCAAATCAGCACCGGTCTGTCCGGGATTTTCCAGCAGGATATTCAGTCCCGTCTTTAACCCGGGACCCACTACCAACGCCGTCTTTCCGGTAAGCTTTTTAATGGCTGTCTGGAAGGAGTTAAGCACTTGCGGCACCACAGAAGCAATAATTGCGCCCTCCACCTGCTCCGGTTTTACCCCATAAACATCCATCAGACTTTTGACGTCCAGACAATACTCGTCGGAGGTTTTGGTCGCCTCTGTCCGGAGTCTTGCTTCAAACAAAATCTGATCGTCTCGGACTCCGCCAATAACAATATTGGAATTGCCGATATCTACTGTCAGGATCATATCTTTTCCTCCAAATTCATACTATTTATAAGATAGCAGGTCTTGATCTTCCCCTGCTCCGTTTCGATCACACCTGCGCTGCCGCCAAAGGAGCCACACGCACCGGGATTGAGCAGCCACATCCCATCCGGCAAAAGACGACACTCCGCATTATGGGTATGCCCGTACAGGGTTGCCACCGCATCGTTTCTCGCTGCATCTGCTAAGAGCAGTCCTGTGGTGATTTTTACGTTATGCTTATGCCCGTGCGTCATAAAAAGTCGCACACCGCACACATCATAGCAAAGGATCTCCGGTGCAGAACGCAGAAGTCGGTATTTATCGCAGTTGCCCTGCACAGTGTGGAAAGGAATATGGGGATATTCCTCCGCGACGGTCTGTCCGTCATCGTAGTAGTCGCCCAAATGGACGACCGCATCAGGCTGCACTTTTTTGATACAATGCCGCATAAAGCTGAGCCCTGCATGGGAATCGGAAAAAACCAATATTTTCGCCATTGCACCTTTCCCTCTCCATATGCATATAGTAGTACTGCAAATAACTTGATCTGTATATTATAGCAGGCATTTTGACTGGAGGCAATAAAATGGAGAAAAAATCTCAGGATTTTTCTATACAGGAGGCCAAGCGTCTCGCAAGCACCCCTGCAGGGAAACAGCTCGCCCAGCTTTTACAGCAGACAGACCAGCAGACATTAAATGACGTTGTAGCAAAGGCAAAGCAAGGAAATTATCAAGATGCCGCGGCCCAGCTGCAGCAGCTTTTATCCTCCCCCCAAGCGCAGGCACTCATCAAAGAGTTGGGGAAGTAGATTATGGCAGGTTTGGAAGAACAGCTGAACGCTGTACTTAGTAACCCCCAAATGATGCAGCAAATTATGGCGATGGCGCAAAACTTCTCTCCACCGCCGGAAGCCCCACCGCCGGAGTCTCCACCGCCTCCGCCAGCACCGGAGCTTTCCATCCCTGCATTAGATCCGGGTATGCTCCAAAAGCTATCGGGGCTGATGGGGCAAGGTGGTATAGACAAAAATCAGCAGCATCTGCTCCGGGCCCTTCGTCCTTACATAAGCCAAAACCGGGTGACAAAGCTGGAAAAAGCAATGCAAGCTGCAAAAATGGCGCAGCTTGCCACTAAGCTCTTTGGAAACAACAAGTAAGGCAGGTGAAAGGATGTATAACCGTTATACCCCGCAAACTGACGGCTCATACCGTCGGGAGCAAATCCCCGACCCTGCCCGAAAGCAAAATCTGCCGCCCCAACCGCCGCAAAGCATTCTCTATCCCCCACCCGGAAAGGAAATCGCCGGAATCGGGTCATTTCTGCGGCAGCTCCTTCCCCAAAATTTTGATACCGGGGATCTATTCATCATTCTTTTGCTCCTTTTGATGGCAGGTGACAGCGAAGAAGAAAAAGGCAACGCGCTTCTCACCCTTGCATTCTACCTCTTTATGTAAAAACTCCGCAAAGCAGTCGCTTTGCGGAGTTTTCCTATTTACTGACCCAAATCTACATGACCAAGCAAAATCTTTTTATAGTTCACATCGATGGGCGCCTTTTCCTTCAGACCGTTTAGAAGGGCCTTGCTGGCTTCCATTCTCAGATCATAGTCTGCAAAGACGCGCCACTCCACCTCGCTGCCCACATAGAACATAATGTGGTAGCCATAGGTGGACTTTACAAGGCCGGTGTCACCGAACTTCCGTGTACGGTCAAAGCACCAATCCTCAAATTCCTTGACCATTTTGCCACGGACAACCTGGGGATAAAGACCGCCTTCTTCCTTAGAGCCGGGATCCTCCGTATTTGCCTTTGCAAGGGCTGCAAAAGCCTCCTCGTCAATTTTCCCGTTCTTGAGGTATTCACTGAGCAGCTTCTCAGCCTTATCTTTGCAGGTTGCCCAGGCTGCATCTGTAATAACTTCTTTTCCGTTTTCATCCTTTGTAGCCACAGGGCTGATCAGGATATGCCGCACACTTGTGCTATAGGTTTCATTGCCTTCCACAAAGAACATAATATGGTAGCCGTAAGTGGTCTTTACAAGGCCGGTATCGCCATATTTCCGTGCCGCGTCAAAGCTCCACGCCTCGAACTCCTCCACCATTTTACCGCGGGTAAAGTCGGCATAAAGACCGCCGTTTTCCTTAGAGCCGGTATCCTCCGTCTTTTCCTTAGCAAGGGCTGCAAAGGCTTCCTCGTTGATCTTGCCCGCCTTCAGATAGTCATCCAAAATTGCCTGCGCTTTCTGGCGGCAGGTCTCCCAGGCAGTCTCCGTATCGATGGTATTGCCATCTGCGTCCTTTGTCACAGGCTTGATGAGAATATGACGCACACTTACGCAATAAGGCTGACCCTTCATTGCGACCTTGTTTTCTTCGTACTTTTTCGTGTTTTCTGCGTAATGCTTTGCAATATCTTCCTCTGTGATCTTTATGTCATCCGCGCAGCTGCTGTAGTAGCCCATACCGATGAAGGTCTCTTTACTGTATTGAAGATAAGCCTCCCAGGTTGCACCGTCGCCCATCTCCTTCTTGACCATCTCTTCGCCGTCCTTGAAGCCGTACTTCTTGGCCTGCTCGTCCATAGTGGTCTTGAGATTATCTAAATATTCCTGCTCCTCCTTGGGAAGCGTATATCCGGCCTTTCCTGCTGCATCGTAGAGCGTGATATACTGGTGCCAGGCAGCCAGCGCACCTTCAAGGAAGTATTCCTGCCAGGATCTTGTCTCATCAAAATAGCATTTCTGTGTAGCAAAGTCCTTCGTATAGTCCAGTCCCAAATAAGAAAGGTAGTAGCTGTTTTCTTCCAGGAAGTTATACACATAGATCCAGTAATAGATCTGCAGCTCTGCATTGGTCAGCTCGTGCTCGCCGGCCGTCGCAACAACCGTATTTTGGGCTGCGATCAGCTTTTTTTCTGTGGCGGTATAGCTCTTGAAGGGGCTTTTGTTCTTATAATAATCCATAGCAAACAGCGCACCCAATACGACCACCGCTACTGTCAGTACGCAAATGCTGATGGTTGCCCACACGGGCAGCCCTTTTTTCTTTTTCTTCTTTTCCGGCTCTGCAGTCTCCGTCTCTTTCTCCTCTAAAACGACCGCTGCCTCTTCTGCAGGTTCGTTTTCAGGCTCTAAAGCTTCTTCAGGCTGGGTCTGCGCAAGCGCTTCCTCCTGCAACTGCTCAGGCATCTCATTTTGCTTATCCAAATCCATAAATACCTCTTTCCGCCGCCAAAGGGCAGCCTTTGATCTTTATGAGTTTACCATTTCTGCAGCATAATTGCAAGTGCTTTCCAAATTGTTTACAATTTTCTGTTCCCGCCCGGAAAGCCTTGCAAAATGCGAAGAAAAATGTTATAATGTATCGTTAGAAAAGTATCGTCAAAGGAGAAACCGCTATGACCGGAAAGACTTCCGTAATTTCTCAGGAACAACTAAATTTGCAGAAGGCTTTCTGTGAAAAAACCGCCGCCTATTGGCAAAATGAAGGCCTGGCACCGACTGCCTATGTAGAAACCTACGGCTGCCAGCAAAACGAAGCGGACTCCGAAAAAATCCGGGGTATGCTCATTGCCAGCGGCTATATCATTACCGGCGCTGCTGAGGGTGCAGACGTAGTGGTTATGAACACCTGCGCCATCCGGGAACACGCAGAGCAGCGCGTTTTCGGTAATTTAGGCGCACTGAGCCACACCAAGCGCCGCCATCCCGGACAGAAGATCTTCCTCTGCGGCTGTATGGCAGGCGAAGACGCGGTGGTAAACCGCATCAAAAACAGCTATCCCCATGTAGACGGTGTATTTTCCACCCACCATCTGTGGCAATTCCCGGAGCTGCTGTACCGGGTGCTCACCGGCAAAAAGCGCGTCTTCTTTGTAGAAGATGAAGCCGGCTCGATTGCCGAGGGCATTCCCCAAGCCCGGGATAACACCCTGAAAGCTTGGGTCTCCATTATGTACGGCTGCAACAATTTCTGCACCTACTGCATTGTTCCCTACGTCCGCGGTCGGGAGCGCAGTCGCCGTCCGGAGGATATTTTGCAGGAATGTCGGGACGTGATCGCAAAGGGCGCAAGAGAGATCACCCTTTTAGGGCAGAATGTCAATTCTTACGGCAAGGACTTGGACGCAGGCATTGATTTTTCCGACCTTTTGCAGCAAATTGCCGCCATCCCCGGTGATTTCCTGATCCGCTTTATGACCAGTCACCCCCGTGACGCAGGCAAGAAGCTATTTGATACGATGGCCGCTGAGCCGAAGATCGCAAAGCAGCTGCATCTGCCCTTCCAGTCCGGTTCTTCTCGCGTGCTGAAAGCCATGAACCGCCACTATGATCGGGAGAAATATCTTTCTCTCGTAGAATATGCCAAATCCGTTATGCCGGAGTTGGTACTGACCTCTGATGTGATCGTGGGCTTTCCCGGAGAAACAGAGGAAGAATTTGAGGAGACCCTCTCCCTTATCGAAAAGGTACGTTACGACTCCCTCTTTACCTTTATTTTCTCTCCCCGCATTGGCACCCCTGCCGCCAAGATGGAGGACCCCACCCCCAAGGAAGAGAAAAACCGCCGTTTTGATAAGCTGTGTGCCTTGCAAAATGCCATCTCCGAGGAGATCCACAGCAGTTATGTAGGAAAAACCTTCCGTTGTCTGGTAGACGGCAAGGACAAGGACCTGCTCACTGCCCGGACAGAAGGCGGCAGACTTGTCCGCTTCGCAGGAGACGACAGTCTCATCGGCAATTTTGCCCAAATAACCATTACCGGCTCCGGCACTTGGAGTCTTTCAGGAACTTTAGCTGAGTGATATAAAAGGATGGATGACTATGTCCGCAACAAAACCGGAAATGACGCCTATGAAGCGTCAGTATTATCAAATTAAAGAACAGAATCAGGACTGTATCCTGTTTTTCCGCCTTGGCGACTTCTATGAAATGTTTGACGAGGATGCCCGTGTTGCCGCCAAGGAGCTGGATTTGACCCTGACCACCCGGGACAGAGGCAAGCCCAAGGAGGAGCAAACACCTATGTGCGGTGTGCCCTACCACTCTGTGGATGCCTATATTGCCCGATTGGTATCAAAGGGCTATAAAGTCGCCATCTGCGAGCAGATGGAAGACCCCGCCCAAGCCAAGGGCATCGTAGAGCGGGACATCAGCCGCATCGTCACCCCCGGTACCGTTACCGAAAGCTGTATGCTGGACGAGACCCGCAATAACTATATGGGCTGTCTTTACGGCGCCGAGGACCGATACGGACTTGCCTTCTGTGATATTTCCACCGGCGCATTTTTTGTGACCACCTGCACTGACGCCACCGCAGCCGCCTCAGAGCTTGGTCGATTCTCCCCATCTGAGGTCATTCGCTGTGGGCCCGGTGCAACTGCGCCCGTTATCAGCGATACGCTGCTGCGCCGCCTTTCCTGCTGTGTCAACGAAGGTGGCGAAACCACCCTTTCCCCCGACGAAGCCGCCGATATCCTTACAGACCACTTTTCTCAGGAGCTGGCAGGTCTTGGTCTTGCCGGTATGCCGGAGGCTGTCATTGCTGCCGGCACCTTGCTCAAAACCCTTGTTTTCGTGCAGAAAAATCCCCTAAAGCACATCCGTTGTCTGCAATATTACACCACCGGGCAGTTTATGGAGCTGGATATGGATGCCCGCCGCAACTTGGAGCTTTGCGAAACAATGCGCACCAAAGAACGACGCGGCACCCTTTTGTGGGTACTGGATAAGACCAAAACCGCTATGGGCAGCCGTATGCTTCGCAGCTGGCTGGAAAAGCCGCTGCTGGATGAGAGCGCCATTTTGCACCGTCAGGACGCAGTAGAAGAGCTTTTAGGCGCTGTTTGGGCCCGGGGCGAGCTGATGGACACGCTTCGGGACGTTTCCGATTTGGAGCGGATCACCAGCCGCATCGTCACCGGCTCTGTAAACCCCAGAGATATGCTGGGTCTTGCCCGCGGTCTTCGTGCGCTGCCTCCTATTCTCCAAACCCTTTCCGGTCTGCAGGCGCCGCTGCTAAAAAGCCTTTGCAGCGAAATCGACGCTCTGCAGGACTGCGCTGACAGAATTGAAAACACCATCAAGGACGATGCGCCCCTGACCGTTCGTGAGGGCAAGCTGATCCGCCCCGGTGCCAATACTGAGGTGGACCGCCTGCAGGACATTTTAGACGGCGGCACCGGCACAATGGCTGCCATTGAGCTTTCAGAAAAGGAAAAGACCGGTATCCGTACATTAAAGGTCGGTTATAACCGGGTATTTGGCTATTATATTGAGGTATCCAAGTCGTTTATTGATCAGGTTCCTGCCCATTATATCCGCAAGCAGACCCTTACCAACTGCGAACGCTACATCACCCAAGAACTGAAGGAGTTGGAGCAGCAGGTACTTACTGCCAAGGATCGCTTGGTAGCGCTGGAATATCAAATTTTCACCGAACTGCGGGAATTTTTGGCGCAGCAAGCCCCCCGCATCCAAACCACCGCCATTGCCGTGGCACAAGTGGATGCGCTCTGCTCTTTGGCCCTTGTCGCCGCAAAAAACAACTACTGCCGCCCGGAAATTACAGACGACGGCACCATTTCTATCACCGATGGCCGCCACCCTGTAGTAGAGCGGATGCAAACCGATTCCCTTTTTGTGCCTAACGATACCTATTTGGGCGCAACCGACAACCGGGTGTGCATCATCACAGGCCCGAATATGGCTGGTAAATCCACCTATATGCGGCAAGTGGCCCTGATCGTGCTGATGGCGCAAATCGGCGCCTTCGTTCCTGCCCGCAGCGCGAAGATCGGTATTGTTGACCGGGTCTTTACCCGTATCGGCGCCAGCGATGACCTTTCCTCCGGTCAGTCTACCTTTATGGTAGAGATGAGCGAGGTAGCCTCCATTTTGAAATATGCCACCTCCCGAAGCCTGCTGATTTTGGACGAGATCGGCAGAGGTACTTCTACCTACGACGGTATGTCCATTGCCCGTGCAGTACTGGAATATGCCGCCTCTCCCAGGCAGCTTTGCGCCAAGACCCTTTTCGCAACCCACTATCACGAGCTCTCCGTTATCGAAAACGAGCTTCCCAACGTGAAGAATTACAACATTGCGGTAAAAAAGCGGGGCGACCAAATGATTTTCCTCCGCAAGATCGTCCCCGGCTCCACCGATGACAGCTTTGGTATCGAGGTTGCCAAATTGGCGGGTCTGCCGGAAAGTGTGATTCGCCGCGCCCGTGAGATCCTCAAAGGCTTGGAGGCCGGTGAAAAGCCGGATTATCCCAAAGCCGCACCTGCCCTTGCAGAGCAGGTTTGTATGGAGGACCTCCGATCCCGTCAGGTCTGCGATGCCCTGTCCGAAATCAGCATTGAGACGCTGACCCCCATTGAAGCAATGAATATCCTTTATAAACTGCGTAAAATGTTGGAGTAAAATGAAAAAACTTCCTGTCACCATGAGCAAAACGGAAACTGCGCGCGGTATCGGCTTACTGCTTTTCCAGCGCATCTTTCTCCCCTCTCTTCTTGTTTCTGTTTTTACCCTTCTGTCTATTACACCCTCAGAAGCGGAAATAAATGCACTTTATTTCTTTATTAATTTTCTTGCCGCCATTGTTATTTTCCGGAATTTCCTTTGGGCAGAGCTGGATGTGGCACTGCGAAACCCTTCCCGTGTTATTTCCTCTGCAGCCATTGGCTATGGCATATATTACGTTTTATCCTTTGCCCTTTCCTATCTCATCCAGTGGCTGGATCCGGAGTTTTATAATCTGAACGATGCCCATATCGGCGCAATGTCCGAAAGCCAGTTTGCCCTGATGGCGGTTGGCACGGTGCTTTTTGTCCCACTGGCAGAAGAACTTCTGTTTCGGGGCGTTCTGTTTAATAAAATCTACGAAAAACGCCCCGTTCTCGGATGGATCACGTCGATCACCCTTTTTTCCCTTGTCCACGTTGTGGGCTATATCGGGCAGTACTCCCCCCTTGGACTGCTGCTTGCTTTTCTGCAATATCTGCCGGCCGGCATCGCCCTCTGCTTTGCCTATGTAAATTCCGGCACTATTTTTGCACCCATTCTTTTCCACACCGCCATCAACACCCTTGCAATCGTATTACAGCTTAGTCTGGACAGACTGACCTAAAATAACAAAACAAAGTCTGAGCCAATCAGATGCCCACTTGGGCAGATCCTCGTTATTTGCTCAGGCTACTATGAGGTAACCTTATGGCAAAAATTCAAAAGCTATCTCCCCATATTGCCAACCTGATCGCCGCAGGCGAGGTGGTAGAGCGTCCTGCCTCTGTGGTCAAAGAACTCATTGAAAATGCCGTAGATGCCGGCGCTACGCAAGTCACTGTGGAGGCGCGAAACGGCGGTATGACCTTTTTGCGGGTCACAGATAACGGCTGCGGTATGTCCGCAGAGGATGCCCGCGTGGCCTTTTTGCGTCACGCGACCTCCAAGCTGCGGACAGAAAAAGACCTTGCCGCCATTGGCACTATGGGTTTCCGTGGCGAAGCATTGGCGGCCATTGCCTCTGTCAGCCGTATTGACCTTTTGACAAAAACCCCGGATAGTCTCAGCGGTACCGGTCTCCATTTGGAAGCGGGCGAGATTTTAGAAGAATCCGAAGCCGGCTGCCCTGACGGCACCACCCTCATTGTCCGGGATCTGTTTTTCAACACCCCCGCCCGTATGGCCTTTATGCACTCGGACACTGTGGAGGGCGGCAAAGTCTCTGCCGCCGTGCAGCTGCAGGCCCTTGCCCATCCGGAAGTTGCCTTCCGATATATTCGTGAGGACAAGGAGGTCCTCTCCACCCCCGGCACAGGCCGGCTTCAGGACACCGTCTATTGCATCTACGGCAAAAGCGGCGGGCAAATGATTCCTGTCGACAGCACTTGGGAAGGCTACCGGGTTACAGGCTACGTCACCCGCCCCACTGATGCCCGTCCCAGCCGCGCGCTGCAGACCTTCTTTGTCAATGACCGTCCGGTTCGCTCCCGGATCCTGATCTCCGCTTTGGAGGAAGCTTACCGAAATCGGCTTCTGCAGGGCAAATTCCCCGGCTGTGTGCTGCATTTGACGCTGCCGCTGAATGCTGTAGATGTAAACGTTCATCCCGCAAAGACCGAGGTAAAATTCCTGAACGAAAAAGCTGCCTTCCACTGCATCCATTACGGTGTACTGGCCGCTCTTAATAAAGCCGAGGACCGTCCTGCTGTCCGCTTCCCCTCTGCTCCGGAGCGCGTTACGCCGCCCACCCCCAAACCGGAAGCAAAGCCTATCTCCAAGCAGGAGAGTTTTTTCCGCACAATGACACCGGAGGAATTTAAGAATTTCTCTGCCGCTGTTAAGGACGCACCCCGCCCCTCCCCCCAAGCTGCCATAAAAACAGCCGCTGCCGTAGAGCGCACGCCGTTGCCGCCATTGCGTGAGGAAATAAAGCTTCCTACCATTCACGCTACCGTGGAAAAAACCGTTTCTGCGCCTCCCGCACCTGTGGCTCCTCCTGCTGTGCAAGCAGAGCCGGAGATCGAACAGGCAGAGCTTACGATGCCTGACGTCCAGGACTGGCGCTATGTGGGAGAACTATATAACTGCTATATTTTGGTAGAGCAAGGCAACGACGCGTTCTTTATCGATAAGCACGCTGCCCATGAGCGAATTCTCTTTGAAAAGCTGAAAACGAATCAGGAAAGCATTTCCATGCAGTCCTTGCTATCCCCCATTTCCTGCCGTTTATCCCCGGATAACGTAGCGATATTGCTGGATAATCGGGCGCAAATGGAGACTCTCGGTTTTGAATTGGAAGAATTTGGCGATAACACATTGCTTGTCCGTCAAATCCCTATGGATTTGGAGGAATCCCAAATCAGCGACACCTTGGAGGCTTTGGCAGCAGATCTGCAAAAGGGCCGCACAGAAAAAGCCGATACCGTCCGAGATGAATTGCTGCATACCGTGGCCTGCAAAGCCGCCATCAAAGCCGGCTGGCAGACCTCGGAGGAAGAGCTTATGGTGCTGGTAAAAGAGGTTATGTCCCGTGAGGACCTAAAACACTGTCCACACGGCAGACCCATCTGCGTCTCTCTTTCCCAAAAGCAGCTGGAGAAGCAATTTAAGCGGAGCTGATGCATATGGATAAGATCATTTGTATTGCCGGCCCTACCGCTTCGGGCAAAACCGCCCTATCCATCGCATTGGCAAAAGAATTAGACGGCGAAATTGTTTCCTGCGATTCAATGCAGGTCTATAAAGGTATGGACATCGGCACCGCTAAGCCCACTATCGAAGAGCGGGAAAATATCGTCCATCATATGCTGGACGTGGCAGAGCCTTGGGAGGATTTCTCTGTCAGCCGTTACTGCGCTATGGCATCCCCTATCATTGATAACATTCTCGCACGCAATAAGACCGCCATCGTGGTCGGTGGCACCGGTCTTTATATGGATGCCCTCATTCGGGGTAACGATTTTGCCCCTTATCCCTCCACCGGCCGCCGTCAGGAGCTGGAAGCCCTTGCGGACAGCGAGGGTATCGAGTCCGTTTTATGTAAACTTAGAGAGGTGGATCCGGACGCTGCCGCCCGTCTCCATCCCGGTGATCGAAAGCGGATCATTCGCGCAATGGAGGTCTATTTAGAGACAGGCAAGACCATCACCGCCCACAACGAACGCACCAAAGCCATTCCCGATCGCTACCGCCCCCTGTGGTTTGCCTTGGAGGATGAGAATCGGCAGGATCTATACGACCGCATCGACCGTCGGGTAGATACGATGCTGGAAATGGGCTTGCTTACCGAAATTGAAACCCTTTTGCAGCAGGGCATCCCGGAAAAATGCACCGCAATGCAAGCCATCGGCTACAAAGAATTTCTCCGGGCAAGAAGCGGTGAAATTTCCGTAGAAGAAGCTGCCGCCGAGGTCAAGCAGTCCTCCCGCCATTATGCCAAGCGCCAGCTGACATGGTTTCGCCGCAATGCGCAGATCCATTGGCTCCGCAGAGCTCCCGGCGAAGGCACCGCAGAAATTCTTTCCCGCACACGACAGTTTCTTTGGGAATGTGACAAATAGCCTTTGTTAAGATATGTGTATCCCAAAGAAAGAAGGAATACATATGTCAGACACGATCAATTTACAGGATGCCGTTTTAGGGGAAGTACGTCGGGATAAGATTCCGGTCACCCTTTTTCTTATGAACGGCTTCCAGCTCCGAGGCATCATCACAGGCTACGACAGCTTTGTGGTGGTGCTGGTCAGTGAAGGCAAGCAGCAGATGATCTACAAGCACGCCATCTCTACCCTTGTCCCCATCCGACCTCTGAAAGCCACAGTTCTCAGCGCATAGCAGGCAGGCGGCGGAGCAAGGCTCCGCCGCTTGCTTCATATTATAGAAAGAAGGATTTTTATGTCCATAACAGAAAACGTGCTCCGTATTCGCGCAGAAATGGAAAAAGCCGCCATTACAGCCGGTCGTGACCCGAAGGAGATCCGCCTTTGCGCCGCCACCAAAATGAACAACGCCGCTACCGTAAGAGAGGCAATTGCCGCGGGCGTAGATTGCTGCGGTGAAAACCGTGTGCAGGAGCTGACGCAAAAGCTATCAGAAAATGCTTACGAAGGTGCAGAAGTTCATTTTATTGGCCACCTGCAGACCAACAAAGTCCGGCAGGTAGTGGGCAAGGTTTCTTTGATCCACAGCATTGACTCTCTCCGTCTTTTGGAGGCCGTCAGTAAAGAAGCCGCACGGCAAGGCATTACGCAGGATATTCTGCTCGAAATCAACATTGGCAACGAGGACAGCAAGTCCGGTTTTTCTCCGGAGGAATTGCCAAGCATTTTGGAAGCCGCTTCCCATTTGCCGGGAATTTTCGTTCGCGGATTGATGGCAATCCCCCCAATTTGCCAAAATTCGGGAGATAATAATAAATTTTTTCAAAAAATGTATCAGCTATCTGTTGACATAACGACAAAAAAATACGATAATGTATGTAGTACTGTCCTTTCGATGGGAATGAGTGCAGACTATCGGGATGCCATTCTATGCGGCAGTACAATGGTGCGCATCGGAACGGATATTTTCGGTGCCAGAAATTATGCAGTAACGAAACCGTAATGGAGGACGCGACATATGAGCTTTTGGGATAACGTCAAGAAGATCACACAGCCCTATTCCGACGAGGAATATGATGATGAATACGATGAAGAAACCGGTTACGTAGAAGAGCAGGAGGCTCCCCAGCCCCGCCGCAGCACCTCTCCTAAGCAGGAGTCTGGCTATTCCTCTGCACCTGCCGGTGGTTTTAACGGTCAGGTTCTGAGCATGGGCTCCGGCAAGCAGGAGGTCGTGCTTTTCCACGCCAAGACATTCGACGATGCTGCCAAGGCTGCTGACGAGCTGCGCAGAAGAAAGGCGATCATCCTCAATATGGAAAATGTGGATAAGTCTCTGACCCGTCGGGTGGTAGACTTCCTTTCCGGCAGCATTTACGCGCTGGACGGCAGCGTAAAGAAAATCGCGCAGGCCACATATCTGTTCTGCCCCCACAATATGGATGTGGTCGGTGATTTGGAAAACGTAACCGCAGAGATGGAAAGCTACAACTAAGTGAGGATTGTTTATGTTTACACCTGAACAACTCGCTTCTCTCTCTTTCACTAAGAAATTCGGCGGTGGCTATAATCCTGAAGACGTAGATAAAGTCTTTGGTCCCTTAGTCACAGACTATACTACCCTTTATAACGAGAATCTTTCTATGCGCAGCAAAATGAAGGTGCTTGTAAACAAGGTCGAAGAGTACCGCAGCGTAGAAGACAGTATGAGAGAAGCCATTCTAAACACCCAAAAATCCTGCGATGCAAAAATCGCAGAGACGAAAGTGCAGTGTGCCGGTATGATCCGGGACGCACAAGCCGCTGCAAGAGAGGCGGACCGTAAAATTGCCGCAGAGGAAGCCCGGGTAGAAGATGCCCGTCAGCTTGCCGCCCGGCAGATCAGCGATCTGCGAAACCAGCTGGAAAGCTGCATTCGCCTCCTTACGGAGATTCAGAATCAGCACCGCCCCGCCGCTCCTGTCAACGTAGTCGCTTCTATGGAAAGTACAGACCGTGTGGCTGACGAAATTTCCGCCAGCTTGCAATCCCTTGTTGGCACGACCAGCGACCCCAAGGTCCGTAAGCCCTTGGTCCAGCCGGTCAGCGACCCCGGTGAGGACATCTTCGCCAATCTGCAATTCGGCAAAAATTACGACCCTAACAAACGATAAATATTTGATGCATTGAAAAGGACAGGTGTCCACCGTCTCCCTGCTTTCAGAGAGCTGCCGTTTGGTGCGAGGCAGCAACACAGCGGCGGACATATCCCCTTTGAGCAGCATACCGAACCCATTTGGCAGTAGGCTATGCCGGTAGCACCCGATACCGTGCGCACGAGTGCCGGGCAACCGGAAAAAGAGTGGTACCGCAGAGGTCACAAAGCCTTTGTCTCTTATTAGAGACAAAGGCAATTTTATTTCGCAAAATAAACACACCTTAGTATAGAAATCAAAACATAAGGAGAGTTTTATGGCAATTAAGTTCGATACCGAAAAAAGCAAGGAAGCCTTTTCCAGTTTCCTAAAAAAGACCTCTGAGGTTGGCAAAAATGTTGCTGACGGTGTACAAAAGGGCGCAACAGAGCTGTCCGAAAAAATGAAAGAAGACAGCTATCAACGCAGGCTCAAAAAATATAACCCTCTGTTTACCGATGAGTATAACAGTGTAGATTTCCGACTGCCCAAGCTGATTATTATTATTGATGCAACCTCCCGTCAGCAGATTGACGTCTGCGAAGGGGCTCTTGGCTGGCGAGACCGTGAGAGTGACACTGAGGTCTTATGTCTGTATAACGACTCTTTGAAATTAGGGAATATTGAGTTTTTCCCCAATGCTGTATGTGATGCAGCTTATTATGTGGATACCTTTAATCCTAACCGGTATATTCGGGTAGACTGCATTTTCGAAAAAGCCCACGATGAACGTTTGGCAGAACTAAAGAATATTGCCTATATGTTAGGCGCAAAAAGATGCACCATAGAAATTACAGAAGAACAGTTTGAACGCGCCTCCGCTTCTAATAACGCAGGAATGAATATATCGAGGATCGTCGGAGCAAAAGCAGAACAAGCTACAACAGCAGAAAAGAGCAATATAAGAAGCAGTAAGATTTCAGCAGTTTTTGAGGGCAATTCCTCACCTCGCCGTCCAGAGCTGAAGTGGTTTGCACAAGACGATACCATAAAGAAATTGATTGAAATGCGTTGCAAGAAAACCAATAAACTAAATTTAGAAACTTTGCAACTATACGGTGCAACATCAGCTACAATGACCCAAAAGGCAGCTACTTCTATCGATAGTGCGCTTAGTAAATTAAAAATAAAGGGCAACGCTTCTATGCAATCCAATGCCCAATCTGAGCATTCGAGAAAAATCATTTTCTCCGTAGAATTTGAATAATTAAGTTTTGAATGAATTATGGAGGTTAATCCAATGGAATACAAAAACACGATCATCACCCCGAAAACCGACTTTCCTATGAAAGCTGGACTTCCTCAGCGGGAGCCTGCAATGCTGGAGCGTTGGGAAGAAACCAATCTGTATGGCGCACTCCTTGAAAAGAACAAGGATCTGCCCCCCTTCATTCTCCACGATGGCCCTCCCTTCTCCAACGGTTATATCCATATGGGTCACGCGCTGAACAAGTGCCTGAAGGACTTTATCGTCCGCAGCCACGCGATGATGGGCTATTACACCCCCTATGTTCCCGGTTGGGATAACCACGGTCTGCCTATCGAGCGGGCCATCGAAAACTCCAAAAAGAAGCTCAATAAGGATATGTCCGTTCCTGAGTTCCGCAAGGCCTGCGAGGACTTTGCCGAGGACTTTATCCAAAAGCAGATGGGTGGCTTTAAGCGGCTGGGTGTTGTAGGCGATTGGGAGCATCCCTACCGCACAATGGACAAGCATTTCGAAGCCCAGGAGGTCAAGGTCTTTGGTCGGATGTTCGATAAGGGCTACATCTACAAGGGTCTTAAGCCCGTTACCTGGTGTCCCTTTTGCGCCACCGCTGTGGCAGAGGC
Organism: Oscillospiraceae bacterium; assembly: GCA_015067665.1. Classification (GTDB taxonomy): domain Bacteria; phylum Bacillota; class Clostridia; order Oscillospirales; family Oscillospiraceae; genus Faecousia. The sequence goes on from SVLZ01000035.1 coordinate 17,044, forward strand.
TGACATTGAATATAAGGACGATCCCTGTACCTCTGTCTATGTAAAATTTGCGCTGAAAGACGATCTCGGCAAGCTCCCCGGTGTGGAAAATGCCTACTTTGTCATTTGGACCACTACCATTTGGACGCTCCCCGGCAATATGGCCATCTGCCTCCATCCCCGGGATAACTATGTGCTGGTTCGGCCTGACTACAGCGATGAAATTTTCATTGTAGCAGAGGCTCTGTGCGAGAAAGTTATGGGTATGGGCGGCTATACCAGCTATCAGATCCTGGCTACCTATCCCGGCGCATTCTTTGAGAATATGCTGGCGCAGCATCCCTTCTTAGATAAGACAAGCCGCCTTGTTTGGGCTGAGTATGTCACCATGGATTCCGGTACCGGCTGTGTCCACACCGCCCCCGGCTTCGGCGCAGACGACTATCAAACTTGTATGCGCTATGGTATGGATCTGGTTGTTCCCGTGGACGATTATGGCCGCCACACCGACTATGCCGGTAAGTACGCCGGTCTCAAGACCGAGGAGTCTAATCCCATCATCCTTGCCGATATGAAGGAAAGCGGTGCCCTGTTCGCCTCCGAGGAGATCATCCACTCCTACCCCCACCATGACCGCTGCAAGAAGCCGGTCATCTTCCGCGCCACTCCCCAGTGGTTCTGCTCTGTAGAGTCCTTTAAGGATCAGGCAGTTGCTGCCATTGAAAATGTCAAGTGGTATCCCGCTTGGGGCGAGGACCGCATGATCTCCATGATCCGGGAACGCGCCGACTGGTGTATTTCCCGTCAGCGCCGTTGGGGTCTGCCCATCCCCGTGTTCTACTGTAAGGACTGCGGAAAGCCCGTCTCTACCCCCGAATCTATTGCAAAGATCTCTGCCCTCTTTGACGAGTACGGCTCCAATGTCTGGTTTGAAAAGGAAGCTATGGAGCTTGTTCCCGACGGCTTTACCTGCCCCCACTGCGGTGGCAAGGCGTTTGACAAGGAGACCGACACGCTGGACTGCTGGTTTGACTCCGGCTCTACCCACTACTCTTCCCTGATGCACCGCACTCCGGAGCTTTGGCCTGCGGATGTATATTTGGAGGGCGCTGACCAGTACCGTGGTTGGTTCCAGTCCTCTCTTCTGACAAGCGTTGGCGCGCTGGACCAGGGCGCACCCTTTAAGCAGGTGCTGACCCACGGCTGGGTCGTTGACGGTCAGGGCCGCGCAATGCACAAGAGCCTTGGCAACGGTGTTGACCCCGCTGACCTCATTAAGGACTTTGGCGCAGACATCGTCCGTCTGTGGGCGGCTTCTTCCGACTACCACGCAGACGTCCGCTGCTCCAAGGAGATCTTTAAGCAGATTGCACAGAACTACCTGAAGTTCCGGAACACTGCCCGTTACTGCCTTGGCAACTTGGACGGCTTCGATCCTAACAATTTGGTCTCTCCCTCCGAGATGGAAGAGCTGGACAAGTGGGCGCTGACCAAGCTGGACGCCTTGGTCAAGGACTGCCGCAAGGCTTACGACGGTTACGAGTTCCACGCCATCACCCACGACATCAACGACTTCTGCGTGGTTGAGCTCTCCTCCTTCTATCTGGACATCTTAAAGGATCGTCTCTACTGCGAAGAAAAGGACGGCCTGCGCCGCCGCAGCGCACAGACCGCTCTGTATCTCATCGTCGATGCCCTCGCCAAGCTGTTCGCTCCCATCCTCGCCTACACCTGCGATGAAATTTGGCAGGCTATGCCCCATAAGGATAGCGACGACAAGCGCAACGTACTGCTGAACCAAATGCCCGAAAGCTTTGACGCTTACGCATTGGATGCCGATGCTATGGCAAAATGGGCTACCGTTATGAAGCTCCGTCAGGACGTCAACGGTGTTCTGGAAAAGGCAAGAGCCGACAAGCGGATCGGCAAGGCTTTGGAAGCACACGTCACTCTGGAGACCAGCGATGACACGATCAAGGCCGCCTGCGAAGGTCTGAACTTAGCTGAGATCTGCATCGTCTCTGCCTGCGATTGGGCAGAAGCAGAAGAGGGTGCCGAGGTCGCACAGGGTGTGAACTTCCCCGCACTCACCATCGGTGTAAGTGAAGCCAAGGGCGAAAAGTGCCCCCGCTGCTGGATGCACGCTACCTCTGCAAATGCAGAAGGCCTTTGCCCCCGCTGCGCTGCCGTTATTGCCAAGATGGACTTGGATATCTAAAAAACACAGGGGTACCGATTCGGTACCCCTGTAAGTTTTATAGAAGCACCACATTTAGCAGCGCATACATAATGGGAATGGTGATCACGCAAACCGTGTGGGAAATGGTGGCCATAGACACACCTGTGGAGGGATCACCGCCATAAGCCGCCGGAAACACCACCGTATTGAGCCCTAATGGTGTACCAAAAGCAAATAGGCACAGGGTAAGTGTCGTATTATCCGCGCCCAAAAGCTTTAGCATCACAATAAAGAGTGCCGGGAGCACAAACAGCCGTAAAACAGAAGCGATATAAACCTTCTTGTCGCTAAGCAGTTTCCCAACGGGGTACTGTCCGATCAAAAAGCCGGTCAGTACCATTGCCACTGGCCCCATGCAATTTCCCAAGCCGGAAAGCGTATTGCCTACAAAGGTGGGCAGATAACGGTTTACACCGGTAAGTCCCAATATCATGCCGATCGCCACCGAAAACATGGGCGGATTCATCAGACTTTTAAGGGGATTCTGCTTTCCCTCGCTCTTGGGGATCAGTCCTGCAACGCCCCACGTGTAGGCAGCAAGGTTTAGCGGCAGCGTAAAGAGCATATAATCATACAGCGCCGCCTCTCCCAAAATAGCCGGCACAATGGCATTTCCCATAAAACCGAAATTACCAAAGGTCAGCGCATAGTGATAGATATTCCGCTGGTAGCCCTTTTTCGCAAAAAGGGGTGCCAAGACAAAGGCAAGGCCGATGGCAACTGCCAGCACAAGCCCACAGCACAAAATTTGCTGATACCGGGAAGATAAGGATTCTACCGTGCAATATCTGCCGAAGGTGTGGATGGTCAGCGCCGGAAGTAAAACATTGGTTTCCAGCTTAGAAAGCACCGATGCTGTATTCTCCGGACATATTTTTTTCTTATTCAGCACAAAGCCGATAACCATACACGCAAACATCGTAAGCATGGGAGAAAGGGTACTCAAAAATACCTCGGACATAAAACGCGCCTCATTTTCATAAAATTCCGTCCCATTATAGCATACATTTCAAAAAAGTCCAGTCTGCGCGCTGCACAGACTGGACTTTTTTATTTTTTATCCATTTCCTTAAAGAGCTTTTCGTAGGGCATCAGCATTCCCTCGTTCATCTTATTGCCCATTTTTGCCTTGATCTTCTCATTGGCAAGGAGGCTGCCCACCAAGTACATTTTCAGCATCATTCCCCTCTTTTTCTGGGGGAAATCATACTGTCCGTGGGACTTATAGAACTTGTGGTCTGCCCGCATCATCCCCTGCATCAGCCAAATGAGATCACGGAAGATCTTCATACCGCCAATGCCGTAGAAATTCTGAGGCGGTACATATTTGTGCTCCAGCGCGTAAGAAAGGGTCTGTGCCAAACGGTCGATCTCTCCATCCGGGTCAGATTCATCTGTTGCTACACCAGCAAGGAAATTCGTTCCCACCTGTGCCCGGGCTTCGATGATGGTCTGCAGGTTAAACTCCCGACGCAAATCACCACTAATGAGATAGCCCACCGGCATACCGATGGTAACAGTCCGGTGCCCGTTGCAGAAATTCCGGTCATCGTACATCTTAAAGAGCGCACCCATAGAGTGATCCTGAATGGTAAAAGCGTAGACGATAGACTCCGCTGTTTGGATCTCATTTCTAAGATACTCGTCAAAACCGTCCTTGTGAACACATTTTCCGGACACCGCGCAGCTAAAACAGCCAAGGCAGCCGCCGTTAAATGGGTACTCCCGAAGATTGATGATCCTGGTCTTTTTCGGGAATTTCGCCTGAAAACGGGCGATCATTGCGGCAAGCTGCGTATTATCCTCACGCAAATCTGTAAGAATCACCACATCGCCGGTCTTTTCTTCTGTAGATTCTACCACTGAGACCGGTTTTTTCGCGTAGGTTGTGGGGCGCACAGAGGGATTTTCAAAGCGGTCGTTTTCCACACTCCAACAAAGGAAATCGAAAAAGTCCCGCGCCTCTTTTTGCCCTTTATCGGTCAGTAAATCATCCATATCTGCCGATAAACCCCGGATATATTTCAGCCCCAAGTCCGCGCAGTTGTCCTGCACATATCGATGGGCAGTCACATCGTAAAAATGCTTGGAGGTGGTGATCTGGGTGGCATATTTTGCCGATAGATCCATATCCTCCTTTTTCAGCAGCTCGATAAACTTATGAAGCTGACAGGGCGCAATAAAAGTATACACCGGATAGGAAAACAGCAGCACATCTGCCCGCTCGATGGCTTCCCGGGCAGGGGTAAAGTCCTTTTCTAACCGCTTGGTCATCTGCCCCACATTAAGCACCTCGAAGCTGTGACCGGGATAAACCTTTTCTAAATACCGAGTCGTTTGCAGAGTGATGCTGTATTTTCCCTTGGGACTGCCGTTCAAAATCAATATTTTCATATTACTTACCAAACCTTTCCGCAACCTTTAGCAGCATATCCCGGATAGGCAGATGATAGGGGCATCTCTTTTCGCAGTCACCGCAGACGATGCAGTCGGACGCGTGCTTCTCAAGTGCCTCATACCGGCTTTTTGCCCAATCCGGCAAGCCGTAGCGGGTAAGATACCCATCAAAGAGGAACACCGTGGGGATCTTAATACCAACCGTACAAGGGGCGCAGTAATTGCACCGACGGCAGAAATTCTCTCCCAAATCCTTACGAATGGCAGAAATCTTCTCCTGCTCCTCCTTGGAAAGGGGCGCAGTATTCACAATAGCATCATGGTTTTCCTTTACCTGTGCAGGATAATCCATACCCGGGATGATCACATCCACACCTTCGCTGGCGGCAACATACCGCAGCGCAATGGTGGCATCCTCGATCGCGCCGCCGGCCAGCGGCTTCATAGCGATGAAGCCCACATTTTTCTCCTTACACAGCGCAAGAAGCTTCTCGCCTTGCGTCTCTACGATATTATAAGGGAACATCACCGTCTCTACCCAATCTTCCTGCAATACCAGCTCGATCATCTCCGCATAGTGGTTGGTAAAACCGATATGCCCGATCTTACCGGCGGCTTTTGCCTCCAGCAGCGCCTCCAGTGCGCCGCCCGGGGCGACGATCTGGTCATAGCCCTCCCGGTTGGGGTTATGGATCTGATAAATGTCGATATAGTCCGTCTGCAAGTTCCGCAGGGAGGTCTCAATGTCGCGGGCCATACTCTCCTTGTCCTTTGCCATACTCTTAGTGGCAAGGATAAACTTGTCCCGCATACCCGCAAGGGATTTTCCGATATATTCCTCGCTGACGGTATAGCCACGGGCGGTATCAATATAATTTACCCCCAGCTCCGCAAGCTTCACCAAAATCTCCCGGCAGGCTGCATCATCTGTCCGCTGAATGGGCAGGCCACCGAAGCCCATACGGGAAACCTGCAAGCCGGTTTTACCTAAAACACGATAATCCATATTACCGCCTCCTTTTTTACTATCCTACCACATTCTGAAAGTAAAAACAAGGGCGGCTGCTTGCCGCCCCTGTTTTTTATCTTCTTTTTATTATTCTACAACAATGATGACCTTCAAAGCAAATCCTGCCTGCGTTGCGCCATTGGTGAAAGAAAATGTATCTATATA
>SVLZ01000036.1 GCA_015067665.1 Oscillospiraceae bacterium
TTTCGTTGGCTGTTTCTTTCGCTTTCGCTTAAACAATCCATTTTTTGTTGTTCAAGGTGTTTGTTCGTCTTTGCGTTATTCAATTTACAAGGTACATCTCTTCGCCGTCTGTCTCGCAGATAGCTTGGTTATTCTAACACTATAATTACACTTTGTCAAGAACTATTTTTGAGAAAAACTAAAATTCTTTTTTATTCCTTTTCTTTCCTGCTTATCAGGCCAAAAAGGGGGAAAAGCACCCATAATATCAGGCATATTATCACAGAAGTTGTTGGATGAACGCGTAATCCGGCCAACATCAGAACACCTGCCACAATGCCCGTCACTGCAATCACTCTCTTTTTCTCGCCGAAAGGCTGGCCGATTGAGCCAGCGGCACAAAGCATCATACTATAAAGCGCGTAATTGCCAATCGTTACTCCCACACTTACAAGCGCTTCAAACCGTTTTGCAACATCCAATATCTGAACACTTTTCGCTGCACTATAAAACGGCCACTGCAATTGTTCCGCAATTTGCTGCGACAGCGTTCCCGATATCCATAAGGAAATGCAGACAGCTACCGCTGCTACAACAACAAACGGCAGTATCGTGCTTCTCTCCTTATTCAGCATACCTGTTACAGCCGGAAGTGCAAGCACGAGTAGAATTTGGCTATTAGACATTTGTATCTCCGGTTTCAAATTGCTGGTAATTACATTACTGATTCCAAATAGAATTACGATACCAAGCAACAGCGCCGAAACCCAAAATAGAACGCTGACTGAATTTGCTGCACTCTTTTCTCCTTTTATTGCAGTTAATATTGCCAATACGAGCATAGCAATCGGAATGACTGGATATGTTCGCTGGCCCGTTGGCCAGCAATCAGCGCTAAATGTTAAAATCTGCGATAACAGAACCGAAATCCATAACATCTGCACAAAAGCATATATTGGCCCTTCCCAATGTTTCCCGAAACGTACCGCCAGCCAATTGAGCAAGCTTAACAACACTGCAGCAAGCAGTGTGAACATCCAGTTGCCATCTGAAAAAAACGCAAGAGGACCAATTAGTGCAGTTATAATCCATACAGTTAACTGCGCTGACGTAATTTTACTCCCGCTCAAGTCGCACTGACTCCCCTTCCAAAACAATTAATGGTATTTCCCCTGCTCCTTGTATGCATCGGAGCACAGTAGCTCGAGAAGGGTGGCTTTCCAAAAAATCGCCAATCTCCCCGATTGGTCCCCTGCCCTTAAAGTAATAAACCTGACAAGCTGGACGAACAAATTCCCAGAAGGATGCGACTTCGTCAGTACAATCCTGTCCTATGAGTAAATAATTCGCTGTTTCAAGAAAGATGTTGCCCGATGACGAAAGTCGTAATGCCGATAACGCGTCGTCTACATTCTTTCCGGTGCCGGACATACCACTATCTGTCTGCAAAAGCAAAGTACCGTCCTTGCGACTGACTGCCAACACCTCAACAGGATGGAGTTTACCGATATCTGTTCCATCAAAGGGCAATAAGCCTACCAATGCCACAAGTACAACAATCGTAGCAAGTAACAACACTTTTCTCATTGTTGGTTTCTCCCATCCTCCGGTCGAAGCGCCGGATTTCGATTCTTTCTTTTATAGTGTCGCGGGCGCAGAAGTGACATATCTCTCCATTTGCTGTATGGCGCCAAATAGGACACCCCCAAGCTTGTCAGTCCCGACAAATGAGCGACTAAAGCTACGAGGCCAACCGTAACGCCAAAGAGTCCCGCAAGGGCACCGAGAATTGCCAAGATAAATCGCCAGATGCGCACAGCCTCTGCAAAATCTCGATTTGGCTGTACAAACCCGCAAATACCCGCAACGCTAACTGCGATCAATGCAGCCGGAGAAATGAGCTTTGCTTCTACTGCAGCAGTTCCAATTACGATACCGCCAATTATGGATACAGACTGTCCGATTGCACGTGGTAAATGTATACCGGACTCCTGCAACAGTTCAAAAGCCACCAATAGCCCAAGAACTTCTACTGCTGTTGAGAACGGAACAAACAATTTGCTCTCAATAATAGACCTTAGCAGCGGCAGCGGTATCATTTCTTGATGGTGAATTGCCATAGCCACATACACACCAGGAAGCAGCAAACTGAGAAACAGTGCAATATACCGAAGCACACGGATGCAAGATGCAGAGACATAATCGATACTATGGTCCTCCGGGCTCTCCATAAAATAGCCTACATCCACCGGTGCCAGATAGCCAAGAGGTAATCCATCCACCAAAAGGCCCACACGCCCCTCTAATATCCCCTGACAAAAGCGATCTGTCCGTTCTGTGTATTGCAGCAAAGGAAAGGCAGTAGGCCGAGACCCTGTTACATATTCTTCCACTGCGGTCGGATACAGCAGTCCATCTATATCAATCTCATCCAGACGCTGCTTCATACGAGACACAAGTGTAGAATTTGTGATTCCTTCCAAATATACAACAGTAACATTTGTAAGTGTACGTTTCCCCACCGTGGTTTCATAAAGACGAAGATCCGGGCTGCGAAGGTGTCTGCGAACATAACTTGTATTCGAACGGATCGTCTCTACAAACGCATCCTTTGCGCCCTTTACTGTGCTTTCCACCTCAGGTGCGGATGTGCCTCGCTTATCCGGAGTCTTTACCTCAAACCCGATGGCACCGACACCAGGAAACAGTATGACACAAAAACCGTTAACCAGCAGTTTTGCCGCGGCATCTAAATTATCACACTGTACCGCGACATTATTGTATATCCCCCCGTGGAATGCCTGCATATAAATATCCTTCATTGTTTCACCACGTAGGTTATTTGCTATGGGCTTATATATATAATCGGAGGCATATGCCGATGCGATCAAACCGTCAATTGCATAGGCATATACGCAGTGCGAGCCGCATAAAAGCTTCCTTCGCATAAAATCAGCCGCGCCGCAAAATATACGGCTTAAATTTTCATCATTCAGTTCACCGGAATATATAGGCATACACTCACCTCAAAAGTAGTATGCCAACAAAAACTTGCCTTATGTGAAATATTGCATTTTTTCGCAGAGAGTGATATGATAGCAAAAACAAGAGGGAGTATTTCTATGTCAAACACAATCGCTGCTATCTCAACGGGGCAGGCCGTCAGCGCAATCGGAATTATAAGACTCAGCGGAAATGACTGTGCCGAAATTGCGGGCTCCGTATTTACCTTACAAAATAATATGCCTCTAAAAGAGGCACCTAACCGTAAATTGATGCTTGGAACACTGCGCGACAGAAACGGAAGGGTTATCGATCAATGTATGGCCGTCTATACCCGTGCGCCCCACACCTATACAGGAGAAGACACTGTCGAAATTCAATGCCACGGCTCTCCCGCTGTGCTCGCTGCCGGATTAGATGCTTTATTCTCCGCAGGCGCACAACCCGCAAAACGAGGGGAATTTACAAAGCGGGCTTTTTTGAATGGGCAGCTTTGTCTCACCCAAGCAGAAGCTGTTATTGATCTTATTGAAGCAGAAACTGCCGACGCAGCAGCAAACGCAGCCGGACAAGTCGGCGGTGTGCTGCAAAAGAAGCTCTCCCCTATTTATGATCAACTAACCAATTTGTGCAGCCATTTCCATGCGGTACTCGACTATCCCGATGAAGATATAGAGGATTTTGGGCTCGAACAATACAGCGGTGCTCTTCGCAGTAGCGCAAAAGAGCTCTATGCGCTTATACAAACCTACGGCCAAGGCCGCATTTTGAAGCAAGGTGTTTCTGCCGCCATTGTGGGTAAACCCAATGTCGGCAAATCCAGCCTGCTCAATGCGCTTGCAGGCTATGAGCGCGTTATTGTCACAGAAATTGCAGGTACCACCCGTGACACTGTGGAAGAATCCGTTATACTGGGTAACACCCGCCTGCGGCTTATAGACACCGCCGGTATCCACGATACCGATGACCGGATCGAAGCCATTGGTGTGGAGCGTTCCAAACGGGCAGTCGAAGATGCTGATCTCGTTCTCTTTGTATGCGACGGAACAAAGCCTCTCACAGAAGAAGATCAGGAAGTAATTCGCGTGTGCATGGATGCACAGAACGCAATCGCCCTGATCAACAAGTCCGACCTTGGCTCTGTGGTTGTCCCGTCCGATCTTCCCTTTATGCAGGTAATTTGCATTTCTGCAGAAACCGGTGATGGGCTTTCGCAGCTTGCAGACGTCATCGACGCTATGTTTGCAAACAGTACGCCCTGCGATGGTTCTGTATTGACAAACCCCCGGCAATTTGATGCGATCCGTCGGGCGTATGAGGGACTGCTCAATGCATTACAGGGATTGAAGCTCGGACTCTCTCCGGATGCCGTACTAACAGACGTTGAAATTGCCATGTATGCAATTGGTGAGGTCACGGGAAATACTGTCCGCGAGGATATTACTGCCCGAATATTTGAAAGATTTTGTGTAGGAAAGTGAAAAAATGATCTATCTTGATAATTCAGCAACAACGCGACCTTGCCCAGAAGCTGTGGAAGCCATGAATCTCGCTATGACCGAGGACTGGGGTAATCCAAGTGCATTATACGATTTTGGTATTGGTGCTGCCGACAAGCTTCGCATTGCAAGGAGCAAGATTGCCCTTGCGTTGGGTGCGGAACCGAACCGCATTTTCTTCACCTCAGGCGGTACCGAAGCAGACAATTGGGCAATCTTTGGAAGCATCCGTAGAATGGGTAAGCGCGGCAAACATATCATCACAACAGAAATCGAACACCCTGCTGTATTAAACTGCGTAAAAAAGCTGCAGGAAGACGGTTTTGATGTAACCTATTTGCAGCCGGACGAGAACGGCAGGATTCCTCTGGAAGCACTGAAGGTGGCTCTGCGAAAGGACACCATTTTCGTATCTATTATGATGGTCAACAACGAGACCGGCGCAGTTATGCCTATCGAAAAGATGGCAAAGTTAACCCATCGACTGTGCCCGGATGCCATCTTCCATACTGATGCCGTTCAGGGATTTCTCAAGATTCCCTTTCAGGCCAAAGCTTTGGGCGCTGATCTGATCAGCGTATCCTCCCATAAAATTCACGGACCCAAAGGTGCAGGTGCATTATATATCAGCCCGCGGTTAAAGAACTTCCCTGCCCTACTTTTAGGCGGTGGGCAAGAAGGCGGTTTCCGAAGCGGAACGGAGGCCACACCGGCGATCCTTGCCTTCGCAGCAGCTTGTGAAGCCGGTAAACAAACACTGGCGCAAGACATAGCGAGAGAGAAAGAATTACTAACCGGGCTGGTATCACAATTAGAAAAACTAAGCGGTGTGCAAATTAACGGTGCCCACGATGCGCCCCATATTCTCTCCATTGCCATTCCCGGTCTCCCTACGCAAAACTCCATTAATATTTTGCAGGATGCAGGCATCTGTGTATCCGCCGGTTCTGCATGTGCCAAAGGTCACAGAAGCCACGTACTGGTAGCAATGCACGTTGCACCTGAGACCATCGACGGCACCTTCCGGGTTTCTATATGTAAGAACACTACAGTCGAAGAGCTGGACAGGCTCGTCTATGTCATTGAAAACGAGCTTCTACCCCGTGCTAAAAGATGAAGAGCGTGTGCAAAAGCACACGCTCTTTTACTTATTATCATTCCAAGCACGCATTATTTCTTCTAATGCGACAATACCGGATAATGTAAGCCGTTGTGTCATTACAGGACTTTCCGTTATTCCGTTATCAATACACTTTTGAATATGCTCTGCTTCATAAATCAATTCATACTGACACGGAAATTCCACCGTTTCAGGCAAGCAACCGTTTCGATAAAATGTAGCCTTTCTCGCCTTCCAATACGCAGGTATCTCCACATAGCCTTCTGTTCCGTAAATATAGGCTGTATTATCCAGCGACACACGGGTGGAGTTCTTAATAGAAAACAGCACACCGTTTTCCATTTTTCCGGATAGAACATACTGCCATTCCGTTCCGTCTGCATATGCAGATTTTACGCCACTTACGGATTCTATGCCACCAAACAGCCATAGAAGCAGCTCTACAGCATAGATTCCACTGGAGAGGAGTGTTCCTCCGCCTAAGGCTTTATCAAACTGCCAAGCATTATATTCTGCAGAAAAGCTATGGCTCATCTGTGCCATATGAATCTGGCCAAGGTACCCCTCACAGATCCGCTTACGGACCTCCACCATTACCGGCAGAAACAGCATTTTCTGGGCTTCCATGAAAAAAAGCCCTTTTTCCCTTGCCAATGCGAACAATTCTTTTGTGTGTGAAAAGGATGTAGTACACGGCTTCTCGCAAACTACATGCTTCCCCATTTCCAGCGCCAGCTTTGCAAGGGGAAAATGCTGGGAATTCACGCTGGAAATGTAGACAATGTTTATGCGCGCATCCTGCAGCATTTCCAAGTGGCTTCCGAACGCATTAGGCACCTGCCAAGCTTCCGCCATTTCCTCCGCTTTCTCTAACGTTCTTGAGGAAACGGCAACAACCTCACCTGCACCAGCAGCCCTTACTGCCGCGATGAAACGGGGCGCAATGGAAGATGTACTTAGAATACCGTAACGAAGTATGCTCATACGCTCCCCCCTTCCTGTTCTGCCTTACTCATTTCTTCTGAGATGCGACTCAGCAGAAACCCTGCAATATAAAAGACTGTTTCATAAAACAGAAAATGCAGTGTATTCTCATCCCACAGAAGAGTAATGCTTGCAGGAAAATCCTCATCACTATGGTAGAATTTAAGGATCACATGTATCTTGTCAAATAGAGGTAATACAAATCCTATATCGCCCATATTGACAGGCATACCGCCTAATGCTATACAGGCATTCTTCAGTAGCTCCGGATTTTTATCGAAATAGTGCGCCGTCTTTTCGTGAAACTCCGCATCCACACCTACCGAAACCGGGCATCCTCGCAGGCTGTTGACCGGCGCATATTTTCCGGTTAAGAATTGATCTTCTCCCTCATGGCAAAGCAGATCAAAAATAGATAAGACCTCAGAAAAATCCGCTTGAATACCTCCGGGCACACGCTCTACACGTCCCGTCTTACGATGTATTCGGTAATCTCTGCTAAGGAAGGTCAAATGCAAATAATCTCCATCGTTTCTTAGTCCCCAACGGTCGATGATGGCCTGCTGGTCAAAGTTTAGAAAATAGGCTTGCGCCCGATCACGGGAAACTTCATAATTATCCATATCGCTCAACAGGAGGAAATCATTATTTCAATGATCTCCCGGTCCGTATCCACCATACCGTTGCGCGCAACGCGCCCAACATTGCGGATCGTATTTTCGACACCCTTCGTAACGATTCCGTCACCGCCTGAAAATTCAGAACCGTGCATCTGCATTTGCCATCCCAATAATCCAGCCTCTACCGCAGAGGCGATCTTTGCAGCACAGCTTGCTTTCGCTCCATCACAGATCATACCGGAATTAATAGCAAGGGCATTCACGACCGTATGGGAAATTTCCTCATTTTTACCGCCGTGCAAATAGCAAATACCCGCACCGGCGCCACAGCCTGCGCTGGTGGCACCACAATAGGCCGAAAGTGTGCCGATGCCGGTTTTTAGGTGGATCGTCACAAGATTAGCCAGCACCAAAGCGCGGTAGAGTGCTTCCTTCGTTACGCCCATTTCTTCTGCATATACGATCACGGGCAAAGAGGTCGTTAGTCCCTGATTGCCACTGCCGGAATTGATCACCACCGGCATCTCACAGCCGCTCATTCTTGCATCCGAGCCGGCCGCTGCCATGGCTTTTGCGCGGGTATATACGTTATCTCCATAGGCTTTCAAAAGGATGCTGCCAATATTCGCACCCCAGCGCCCGGAGAGGCCTTCCTCTGCAATAGCCATATTAAACCGAATCTGTCTGCCGATTACAGCCTCCACATCATTTATTTCCACCGTATCAGCAAAGTCCACAATGTCCGCAATATTCAAAATACCTCGATCTGCCTTGTTTGCAGCAATGTGCTCCTCGTAAGGGTTTTGCAACAGAGTTTCATCATTTTTGGAAAGACAAACCACGTTGGTATGATGTCCGGCAATTTGGCAAAATGCCGTATCCGCACCTGCAAAGACACGCACCTGTATATCAAACACATAGGGCATATCCGAAGGCTCCACAGAAATCGCAACATTATCGAGAAAAGATGAGATCCTTTCAATTTCTGCTTTCGACACGTGAGAAAGGACCTGAAGCTGGTCATCCGCACAGCCTGCTACAATGCCGGCTGCCACAGCAGCTGCGATACCGCGCAGTTCGCCCGTATGGGGAACAACAACGCTTTTTACATTCTTGATTATGTTAGCGCTTGCTTTGACCTCGACTCGCTCAGGCACAGAGCCAAGGGTCTGCCGGGCAAGAGCTGCGGCGTAAGCAATCGCAATAGGCTCTGTACAGCCCATTGCCGGTACAAGCTCCTCGTGGAGTATCTGGAGATACTGGTCGTAAATTCGCTTTTCCATTTCATTCACTCCATTTATATTTGATAAGCAGCCCCGTGAGCATCACGGGGCTGTAAAGTGATAGATTATTTATTCATCATCCGCGGTACGGAAAGTAATTCTTCCGTTATTGGGATCCATCCAGTCGATAATCGCAAGGGACTGCAAATCGTAGCCTAAGTTACGAATGCGGTGGCCGCCTTCCTGAAACCCTTTTTCGATCACAATACCCAAACCTGCCACGTTCGCGCCTGCCGTTTCTACAAGAGAAATAAGGGACTGTAGTGCACCGCCGTTTGCAAGAATATCATCAATAATCAAAACACTGTCATCCTTGCTTAAAAACTTTTTGGAAATAATGACCTTTCCCGGCTTCTTTTTCGTAAGGGTTGGAATCTCTGCCACATATCGCTCCCCATCCATATTGATGGATTCGCCCTTTTTGGCATAAACCATAGGAACACGCAGCAATCGGGCAACAGGATAAGCCACCGCAATACCAGATGTTTCCATAGTCAGCACCTTCGTGATCTTCCGATCACGAAACCGTTCATAAAATGCCTGACCGATCTGCTCCAACAGTTCCACATCGATCTGATGATTGAGAAAGCTGTCTACCTTGAGGATCTCTTTGCTTTTTACAACTCCATCCCGGCAAATTCTCTCTTCCAAAAGCTTCATACAGCCACCTCCCCATTTGATATATTTACTATATCACACCATTTTGCAAATGTCAGCAAAATATTATCAATTTTTACAGAAACTGCAAAGAATTTATATACCGCGCTTCTTGATAGTGAGCAGAGCGACCATTAATGTAAAGAACTCCGTTACCGGGTAGGCAATCCAAACGCCCAAAATCCCAAAGAGGTGGGAAAGCACCACAGCAAAGAATATGATCGCTACAACTCCTCGACATACGGACAGTATCCCACATAGTCTATCTCTGCCAACAGCTCCCAAATACCCACAAAGAGCAATGTTGACAGAGGCAGGCAGAAACCCAATGACATAAAGCTGTAGGTTTGGTATCGCAAGGGCCTCCATCGCCATATCCTTCTCACTATTAAACAGCGTAACCACCTGTGGTGCAAACACGACCAGCCCTGATACGATACCAACAGCGATCCAAACTGCCACCTTAATTGCGTAACGACAGATCGCTTTGCGACCAGCCACATCTCCAGATCCCTGCGCCTCGCTTGCCATAGGCTGCAGGCCTTGGGCAACACCGGAAAAGACAGCCGTCCCAATCACTGCAACATTGCATACGATGCCATATGCCGCTACTGCAACATTTCCGCTGATACGAAGGAGAATCGTATTAAATACAAAGCCTGTTACTCCGCCTGCAATCTCACCAATAAAGTATCCGACACCAAGCCTGCAGGAGCGAACGACCATTTTGATCTTTGGCAGGATCAGTCGCAGGCGGATTGTATTTCTCTTGGACAGGAAATGCCACAGCATCACAAGAATACTAATAAGCGGAGAAATACCGGTTGCCAGTGCTGCGCCAAACATACCCCAATCAAACAGGAAAATGAACACGTAGTCAAATACCACATTGAAGAAGCTGCTCGCAAGAGTTGCAGCCATTGCAATGTTCGGCGCGCCGTCATTGCGAACAAAGGCCGTGCAGGAAGAATTGATCAAATATAGCGGTGTGCAAATCAGGACCGTGCTGATATAGCTACATCCAACCTGCGTAATCAATTCGTCAGCACCCAGAAGTCCGAGCGCCTCTTTCGGATAAACTGCTCCTATAAAAACGAGCGGGATGCTGATTATAAGGTCTGTAATAACAGCGACAGAAAAATAGTCTTCGGCTTTGCCGTTTGGGGTTGCTTTTTCGAGGGAATATGCCGTTGCAGCACCATTACCCAGCATTCCGCCAATGGCAAAGATCACACTAAAGACCGGAATAATCAGGTTTAGCGCCGTAATACCGTTTGTTCCTGCATATGCAGATATAAAGTAGGTATCTACAATGATGTAAAGCGATATGCCAAGCATCGCCAGCATATTGGGAAATAGATACCCTCGCAGTTTTCTGTTTGACATTGCATTCTCCACACAAAAATGATGCAATTATTATACAAAGCTATCGTACAGATGTCAACGTATGATCCAAAATCTGCCCGACAAGAAAAAACAGTAGATTTTTAGCTAAAAACGTAGTATACTGTACGTAGGTTTCCTATATTTTCATTATGAGGTGATAAATTGAAAGACGAAAACGCAAAGAAAGAACTGATCCGATCTATTAAGTTCTTTTTCTTCTCTGTCAGTGCAGGCGTGATCCAAATGGGATCCTTTGCGCTGCTCAATGAGCTTTTGCATCTTGAGTATTGGTTTTCCTACTTAATTTCCCTGGTTCTTTCCGTTTTGTGGAATTTTACACTAAACCGCAAATTCACATTCAAATCTGCAGCCAATATCCCTGTGGCCATGGCAAAGGTTGCCCTGTTTTATTTGATTTTCACACCTCTGTCTACATGGTGGACAGCAATCCTTACCAAACCAAGCTACGGCATTATGTGGAATGAATATGTTGTGGTTTTTCTCACAATGGTGGTCAATTTCGTTACCGAATATATTTATGACCGGTTTTTTGTGTTTGGAAAATCCTTAGATACTGCAAAGTAAAAAAGAAGGTGTCAACGACACCTTCTTTTTTTACGCTTAGTTAAAGCCTTCCATATCAAATTCTATAACTGTGTAATATGTATTGCCGTCCAACTCCTTGAGCGCTGCATCGAGCATTTCCTTAATCTCATAACGCTTCGGCATGATTTCAGACGGAAGCACCATGTCAAAAATGATATTTGTATGGTCCGTACCGCGCACCATTCGAAAATCATGGATCGTGATTCTCCCATCCTGCTCGTGCAGAATGTCCGCAACTACATTGCGTAACCGTGTGAGTTCAGAATCATCGGTAATAATAGGATCATAGTGGATAACAATGTGGGTGTTAAACCGCTCTAAGCAGGCGCGCTCCAAATTGTCAATAATATCGTGACATTCCATAGGGCTGTCTTGCGCGTCCATCTCGATATGCAGACTTCCAAACCGCTGGCCGGGACCATAGTCGTGGATCATAAGATCGTGATACCCCAAAACCTTCGGCTCAGCCTCCAGTACAGAAAGGATATTCTTCTTTAGTTCGGGACTGGCAGACTCGCCTAAAAGCGGACTGATGGTCTGCTTTGCCAATTGTACACCACTGTACATAATAAAAACAGACAGGGCAAGGCTCACGAAACCATCCACCGCAAGACCTGAAAGCTTTCCCACCAATGCTGACAGCAAAATCGCACCAGTGGTAATCGCATCATTTCGGCTATCGATTGCCGTCGCTTCCAATGCAGAGGAAGAAATCATTTTTCCAAGCTTTTTATTAAAAAGGAACATCCAAAACTTCACGCCAACAGAAACTGCAAGCACTACATAAAGTGGTATGGTGTAAGCGATCTGCACAGGGTGCAGGATCTTATCAAAGGATGTCTTCAGCAGCTCAAAGCCGACCAAGATGATAAGTGCCGCAACCGCGAGTCCCGATAAATACTCATATCGCGCGTGTCCGTAGGGATGGTCCTTGTCTGCCGGCTTTTCTGCTAACTTAAAGCCTACAAGCGTCACAACTGCGCTGGCTGCATCCATCAAGTTATTCATCGCATCAGCAATTACAGAAAAGGCACCGGTCAGAATTCCTAGCGCCATTTTCATTGCCACAACGATCAAATTGCAAACGATGCCTACCGTGCCGGAAAAACTCCCTATCCTTGACCGTGTTGCCTGCTGCGATGGGTCTATCTTCTTGCCAAGAAATAACGATAGTAAAAGATTTGTCATATCGATCACCTATCAAAGCATTTTGCTTCATTTTACCACATCGACCAAATGAAAGCAAGACGAAAGGATGCCCTTGGACATCCTTTCGCACTTATTTTAAATAGATTGTTTTTAGCTTAAGAAGCAAATCGCTCATTGGTAGAATCAGCAGTCCGGCCGCAAAATTACCAATTGCGTGGGTGACGTCAAAAACAAAACCGCTTGCGATCCATGCCATCATTCCTCTAAAATCCAGGCCATGCAGGAGGGCTTCAGCCGGTGCGTATAGCACACCGAAAAAAAGGCCGTGCAGGCAGCAAAGCAGCGGATATACCACCGCAGCCACTTTTCTGGGCATCTTTTTGGGCAGGAGCATTGTAATGCCCCAGAGGACAGACCAAACATAAAGATACGGAATCCACCAAGTGGCAAAGCCGGCAAACAAGCCATTCATGAAAATCCAAACGTAGATTGGAATCAATGCTTTGGCGCGGAACACAATGGTATAGACCATAATAAGCAGTCCAAGGATATGGATGTTGGGCAGAACCTCCATAATTAGCTTCGATGCAAACATCAATGCCCCAAGCATCGCAAATATGCAAAGCTCCCGAACAGTAAGTTTACCGTTACCCGATCGTGTAGACAAGTTCGTAAACGCCTCCATCAACGAGATCGGTCATATCAACGCCGGTCATAGAAGCTTCGCCATCGACATTGAATCCCCAGTAAGCGTGATCTTTGTCATAATCTGCGCGAAGGCCATTAACAACCTTGATATACATACCATATGCCCCCTCATCACCGGCGATCAATTCATTTTCGATCAGTGCATCCCCGACTGTTTTGGCATCGGTCCTGATGGTAAAGACCACTGCCTTGCCCTCATTATCCTTAACAGTTACCGTTATGGTCTTGCTTCCGTTGCCCAAAGTGGTGTCTTCCGTGTATCTTGCCGTACCATCCACATAGACAGGACCTTTGTTGCATCCAACAAACAATGCAGCAACACAAATTAATACGAGGAAAATGCGAATAGTTTTTTTCATAGTTTTAACCTGCTTTCATAATTTTTCGTATGAAAGAAAACGCAAAAAGCACCCCTCTTTTGAAGGGTGCTACAGGTCTGTCCTATGACCGTGGCGAGTCCCTTCCTTTGCCCAAGGGTCTTATTTGCCGGACCACAGAACGATAGGCATCCCGACTTATGCAAAATATGCAAATACGGTAATGGCTGTTGCCACGGACTCTCACCGTGTTCCCCTATCCCCTCACGCCATAGCGCTCAGAAAGACATTTGTCATGAACTGTGGGTATTCTTTTATACGCAGGTAGTATAACCCTAAAAAACGAAAAAGTCAATAGAAAATGCACCACGGAAAACTCCGTGGTGCAAATTACATTTTGGTGAAAATAGCGCTAAATGGAAAAAGGCTTACTTTTTCATCTTCTTGTCAGCCTTCATCTTGGCGCGCTCTTCCGCTGCCTTCTTAGCTTCTTCCTTCGCCTTTTCAGCAGCTGTGTCATTCGTGGACAATGCCCATATAGCAAACTCGATGCGAACCTGATCGGCACCGGTCTCGATAACGAACTTGTCGGACTTTACATCCACGACAACGCCCTGAATGCCACCGATGGTGGTAATCCGGTCACCGTTTCTCAGGGAGCTACGCATCTGCTCAGCTTCCTTCTTACGCTTATTCTCAGGACGGATCAGCATAAAGTAGAAGATGGCGATACATGCGATGAGCATAGGTAACATACCCAAAAGTCCACCCATAGGATCAGGGGTGGGGGTGGAGGTGGTAGTACCCTCTAAAAAATGAAACATATAAATATCTCCTTTGTGTAATTTCCAAATGATTATACCATTATTTAGAAAAAAAGCAACTATAAATTAAATTCTCCGGGACAATTTAACGGAATATTCATTTCTAAAGCCTTCAAAAGTGCCATTATCAAGATGCTGACGAATCTTTTCCATCAGTTTATTGTAGAAATACAAGTTATGCATAACCGATAGTCGCATTGCCAGCATTTCGTCTGCAACGAACAGATGACGAATATAGGCTCTTGTATATCTCCGGCAAACAGGACAGTCACATTGGGGGTCGATGGGCAGCATATCCAGTTGGTACTTTGCATTCTTCAGGTTGATCGCGCCTTCCCACGTAAATAGCCTTGCGTGCCGCGCATTCCGCGCAGGCATAACGCAATCAAAAAAATCCACGCCGCGGGCAACCGCTTCAATAATATTGGAGGGTGTACCCACACCCATCAAATAACGCGTCTTATTTACAGGCATATGGGGCTCAACGGCTTCAATAATGTCGTACATCTCCTCCGCTGTTTCGCCAACAGCAAGGCCACCGATCGCATAGCCGGGCAGGTCCAGGTCTGCAATTCGCTTCATATGGTCCACCCGAATATCCGCATAAGTGCCGCCCTGATTGATGCCCCAAAGCATTTGCTGTGGGTTAACAGTATCCTCCAGTGCGTTCAGCCGTGCATTTTCATTCTTGCAACGGACAAGCCAGCGGTACGTTCTATCAACACTATCCAGCACATACTTCCGAGGCGCAGGGTTTTCAATGCACTCATCAAAAGCCATACAAATATCCGAGCCTAAATTGGATTGAATCTGCATACTCTCTTCCGGGCCCATAAAAATCTTATGGCCGTCAATATGAGAGGCAAAAGTAACGCCTTCTTCCTTGATTTTGCGAAGCGAAGCCAGCGAGAAAACCTGAAACCCGCCGGAGTCAGTCAGAATAGGCTTATCCCAAGTCATAAACTTATGGAGACCGCCGCACTTTTTGACCACTTCATCACCGGGACGGAGATGGAGATGGTAGGTATTGGAAAGTTCAACCTGACAGCCGATATTTTGGAGATCTTCCGCACTCAGTGCGCCTTTAATAGCAGCTTGGGTACCGACATTCATAAAGACCGGCGTTTGGACAGTACCGTGGGCGCAGGTGAATTCGCCCCTGCGGGCCTTACCTTCCGTTTTAAGAAGCTTAAACATTTACTTTCATCCTTTTGCGATTTTTAATATAAAAAGGTATATACGGGATTGCGTGGATCAGCATGTACAGAATATAGACGATCAGTACACAAACGATCGTCGGCAGCGCTGCACCGATGGGTGCAAAAAAGAAGGACTGAAGCTTAAAGAACATATAGTCCGCGTTAATGGGAGAAAAATTGACAATGTTTGCAGGTATGGACATAATAAGACAAGGAATGGCAGGAATAATGAGATCACCGAAATTCTTTGCCTCTTTATATGTATGATAGCCGGAAATAAGCATGGCAAACGCGCAGAAAACCAGCGTGCCGTGATAAATCAACGTATGGAAACCTGCAAAAGAAAGGCAGGAATAGTTGTTTAGAATATTGGCAGGATATACAAAGTTAATAAGCCCGCCAAGAAGTCCCAGGGTGCATACGTAGCCACAGGCTGCCTTTCGTACAATTCCTTTGCCCCAAATAGCAAAGGGCATTGCATACATAAAGATGCTGCAGGGATAAAGAGGCAAAATGCCGCCCCATTCAAAGCTGATAACTTTGCCGCTGACAGACTCCCATACGATTTTTGTAATTTCAAAAACCACCAGAAAGGCCCATAGTACAGCAAAAATAGCCTTTAGCTTACGATCACCAACTCTGCGGCAACGAATGCACGCAAAGATAACAACTGCAGTAAGGAGCAATGCAAAAACAAAGTGCATCGGAGTAAATAACGTACCGGGCAGCTTATCTGCCGAAGGTAAATAATCCTTATGGGTAAAGAAATTAGCAATAAGGTCCGAAATCGTCCACATAACTCTCTCCCCTTCTCGATATTTATAAAATCAGCATTGCATCGCCAAAGGAAAAGAAGCGGTACCTTTCACGCACAGCCTCTTCATAGGCGCGAAGAATATTTTCTCTGCCTGCAAAAGCAGAAACCAGCATAACAAGGGTACTCTCAGGTAAATGGAAATTGGTAATCAGGCCATCCATTGCCCGGAACGTATAGCCGGGGTAAATAAAAATATCCGTCCACTTACTGCCGGCAACAAAGGTGCCATCCAGCAGCGCAAGAGATTCCAGTGTACGGCACGAAGTGGTTCCAACGCAGATAATTCTGCCGCCTTTCCTGCGCGTCTGATTGAGCACAGCAGCAGTTTCCTCAGGGAGAATACATAACTCGCTATGCATATGGTGGTCTAAGATATTATCGACCTTCACAGGTCGGAATGTACCAAGACCGACATGCAACGTCACAAACGCAATGGAAACACCCATTTCCCGCAGCTTTTCCATCAGTTCCGGGGTAAAGTGCAAGCCAGCGGTAGGCGCAGCAGCTGAGCCGACCTCGCGGGAGTAAACGGTTTGATACCTCTCTTGATCCTCCAACTGCGCTTTAATGTAGGGCGGCAGTGGCATTTTGCCCAGTCGTTCCAACACTTCAAGGAAAATACCCTCATAGTGGAACTCTACCAATCGATTACCATCATCTATGATGGACACGACGGTAGCTGTCAGCTCACCATCGCCAAAAATAACTTCCTGACCGGGTTGAAGCTTCCTTCCCGGCTTTGCCAGGCATTCCCACTGTTTATTGCCCATATCACGAAGCAGCAGCAGCTCGACTGCGCCGCCGGTGGGCCGCCTGCCAAGAAGTCGTGCAGGCAGCACCCGGGAATCGTTCATAACAAGACAATCACCGGGCTGCAAGTAATCATATATGTCGTAAAAATGACGATGGAAGGTCTCCCCTGTTTCCCGATTCAGCACCAAAAGCCGGGAAGCATCCCGCTGCGCAAGCGGTGTTTGTGCGATCAGCTCCTCTGGAAGGTCGTACCAAAAATCCTCGGTTTTCAGTTGGGAAGCCGCAGTCTGCAGCGTCATACTATCCCCTCACAATCAAAGGTCATTAAGCAGTAAATCATCCAGTGTCTCCCGACGAACTGCCACATAGTTTTTTCCGTTAGAAAGCATCACGACGGGAGGTCTTGCCACACGGTTATAATTGGAAGCCATAGAGTAATTATAAGCACCGGTAGTACACACAGCCACTATATCGCCTCGCTCCGGCATTGGGACTGTCACATCCGGCTGAATCACATCGCCGGACTCACAGCAGCGGCCTACAAGGTCGCACAGGAAATCTGCCTTATGCGCCATCTTATTGGCAATATAGACCGTATATTCCGATCCGTAAAGGGCATACCGGGGGTTATCAGTCATACCGCCGTCAACAGACAGATAATTTTTATAGCCGGTGATTTCCTTGACTGTACCGGCAGTATAAAGGGTCATACCTGCGTCGGCAACAATACTTCTGCCCGGCTCCATGATCACATTGGGCATTGGTAAACCCTTTTCATCGCAAAGCCTGCGGATATGGTCTGCTACCTTGCGGATGCTGGCAGCAATATCTACAGTGGGGTCATTCTCCGTATAGCGAACACCGTAGCCACCGCCGATGTCAAGAATTTGCGGTGCATAACCGAACTTTTCGTGCATTTTCTTAGCAAATGTCAGCATCACATCTGCGCTGTCCACATACACATCATCAGCATCATCGAATACTTGAGAACCGACATGACAATGATAGCCCAAAACACACAAGCTATTACAAGCAAGTGCTGCGTTTACAAAGGCATCTGCCTGACCGGTCTCGATCGCAACGCCAAACTTCGAGTCAACTTTACCGGTGGCAACCGCCTCATAGGTGTGTGGGTCAATTCCGGGTGTCAATCGCAGCAGTACATTCTGCTGCATTCCTCTGCTGGCAGCAATCGTCTGAACAGCGGTAAGCTCGTCCATCCCATCAATAACAATGCAGCCTACACCGCAGTCTATTGCAAAAATGATGTCTGCATCGGTCTTGTTGTTGCCGTGAAAAAAGGCTTTTTCCATAGGAAATCCGGCTTTATATGCTGTATAAATTTCGCCGGGAGAAACAAGATCCACGGACATATCTTCCTCACGCATAATTTCATAAATGCGCTTAAAGCAGGCAGCCTTGCCCGCATAGGACGGGAAACTTCCCTCACCGAAGCCTTCGAGCATTGCTTTCTTATATACGCGGCAGTTATGACGGATTCTATCCTCGTCCATGAGATAAAGAGGTGTGCCGTATTTATTGGCCAAATCAGTTGTATCCTGCCCGGCAAAAGTCAGGTGTCCTTCTTCGTTGACAGCTATATTTTTACAAATCATAAAACTTTTCCATTCTTAAAGCATATGAGCAATAAGCTCTTCTCTCGGAACCATAGATAAGTCAGCCGGAGCAACATCAAAAACCGTCTTACAACCATAGTCGCCACGTGCAGCCGTTCGGCATACAGCTCTTGCAAAAGCAACAAGTACACTACCGGTAAATTCCGGATTAGAATCCAGCGTCAGCTTATACTCGACCACCTGCTTGTTTCCATTGCCGGTCTTGCCGGTACGGATCACATTGCCGCCGTGGGGAAGGCCCTTGTGTTCTCTCTGCAATTCCTCCATCGTGATGAAGGTTACAGTTGTATCGTAATCCGCAAAGTAGCCGGGCATGGTCACGATCTTCTGTCGAATTTCGTCCTGATCTGCGCCCTCAGCAGCTACAACATAACACTCTCTTAGGTGCTTCTGTCGGGTAGTCAGTTCCGGATTCTCACCGGAGCGGACGCGCGCCAAAGCATTTTCAATAGGTACAGTATACTGACGGGCATCTAAGACACCGGGAATACGACGAATCGCATCAGAATGGCCCTGAGACACGCCCCTGCCCCAGAAGGTATAATCCTTGCCATCGGGTAAAATGCAACTTGCATACAATCGGTTCAGGGAGAACATTCCGGGATCCCAACCGCAAGAGATCATAGCTGTCGTTCCGGCTTTCTTTGCAGCCGCATCGACAGCGGCAAAATGCTTTGGGATGCTGGAGTGATTATCATAGGAATCCACAAGATTAAAATTCTCTGCCAAAGCGGGTGTCATCTCCGGAAGGTCTGTGGCGCTGCCGCCGCAGAGGATCATTACATCGATCTTATCCTTCCAAGAAAGGACATCGCTTGTGTGCACCACCGCCGCGCCTTCCGTTGCGATCTTCAAGCCATCAGGATCCCGGCGGGTAAACACAGCCACGAGCTGCATATCCGGATTCTGCGCGATGGCCGCTTCTACGCCACGGCCAAGGTTACCGTAGCCATAAATGCCGATATTCATAGGTTATTCCTCCATAAAACGGGGATTTTCAGGGTTTATTTAATGAGTCCCTCTGCGCGCATCAGCGCAAAAAGCTTCTCCTTATGTTCCTCTTCCATCGGTGTCAGGGGTAGACGAATTGTGTTTTCGCAAAAGCCCATTGCCGCCATCGCTGCCTTAACCGGGATCGGGTTGACCTCGCAAAACAGAGCGTTGACCAAATCCAAATACTTAAACTGCAGCTCCCGACTTCCGGCAATATCGCCATTAAAGAACTTATGGCAGATGTCGCTGGTTTCCTTGGGCAGAAGGTTCGACAGCACAGAGATCACACCACTACCGCCAATGGACAGGAACGGTACGATCTGGTCATCGTTACCGCAGTACAGGTCCAGCTTATCGCCCACAAGGCTTGCTGTTGCAACAGCGGAAGAAATATCTCCGTTTGCTTCCTTGATGGCGCAAATGTTGGGATGGTCAGCAAGCGCAGCATAGACACCATTGCTGATATTTACGCCGGTGCGGGAGGGCACATTGTAAAGGATCACAGGCTTAGTGCAAGCATCAGCGATCTGGGTAAACATCTGAATGAGACCCTTTTGCGTTGCCTTGTTGTAATAAGGGGTCACCACCAGCAGTGCGTCATAGCCCAATTCGCAAGCATAAATGCTCATATCGATGGCGTACGCTGTGTCGTTCGAGCCTGTACCCGCAATGGCAGGCACTCTGCCGGCAATCCGTTCGATGGCATACCGTAACACTTCTCGATGCTCCTCATCGGTAAGTGTAGAGGCTTCACCGGTAGTACCGGCTATGACAAGGGCATCAATGCCGGAGTCGATCTGCCAATCAATGAGTTTCCCAAAAGCTTCGTAGTCTACACCATTTTCATTCATCGGTGTGATCAGCGCCGTAGCTGCGCCACGGAAAATAGGATTCTTTGTCATTAGTATACTCCATTCCTTTCTAATTCTGCGTCTTAGGACAAAGAAAAAACGGCTATCGGGCGGATAGCCGAAAATAATCGCAACACAAAATGGCCGTAATGATGTCCAGCCAGGTTTTCGATCCACAAATAGCTCTCCGCTTTCGCGACAGCCACGGAGATATTCTCCCCGTGTCCAGAAAAACGCACGCCTCGTTTTTCTTCGGCAGCGGCCCCTTTTATCTGCGCAACGGATGCGACCCTTACACACAGACTACTTTTGACAGCTGCGCCTCTATCCTTTGGTATTTAACTGCCGGGATTATAACACATTTCCCCTAAATAATCAATCTAAATTTTACGAAAAAGCCATTTTTTACGCCAATAACAAAATATTTCCCCCTGCATAGACTGGTGCGGAGGTGGCTCTCTATGAAAAACCCTATTTTTACCGGTGTATGCACCGCGCTCATAACGCCCTTTTGGGCAGGAGAAATCAATTACCCTTTGGCTCTGCGGCTCTTACAGCGGCAGATAGATTCCGGGGTGAACGCTGTCGTATTGGCAGGTACGACCGGCGAAGCGCCTACCCTTTCCGATGAAGAAAAGCTGACCCTGTTCGCCCGGTGCAAGGCTTATGCCGGTGATAAATGTACCGTCATTGCCGGTACAGGTAGTAACTCTACAGCCCATACGGTTGCGCTGAGCCGGGCGGCGCAGGCAGTGGGCGCAGATGCGTTGCTTGTGGTCACGCCCTACTACAACAAGACTACGCCTGATGGACTGATTGCCCATTATCTATCTGTGGCAGAAGCAGTGGATATTCCTGTGATTATATATAACGTCCCCGGTCGCACAGGATTGGATATACCTGTCTCTGTTTGTCAGCGGCTTTCTATGCACCCCAATATCGCAGGCATTAAGGAGGCCTCCTCAGATATTACAAAAATCGTGGCGCTCCGGAGTGTCTGCGGTGAGGATTTTACCGTTTGGTCAGGAAACGACGAGCAGATTGTTCCCAGTATGTCTGTGGGCGGTAAAGGCGTGATCTCCGTGCTTTCCAATGTTCTGCCTGAAGAAACAGTAAAAATGACAAATTGCGCCCTACAGGGCGATTATGTTACCGCCTCTAAAATGCAATGCCAGCTCTACCCCCTGATCAAGGCGCTATTCTCTGAAGTCAATCCCATCCCGGTAAAAGCGGCAATGGAGATCCTCGGCTATGACTGCGGCAACTGCCGTCTCCCCCTGTGCGATATTTCCCGGGAAAATAGAGAGAGGCTCGAAATGCTGCTGAAAAACTAAAACAATTACTGTTGGTTTTCTCGATGTAAGGCGGGAGCTTGCTCCCGCCGCTTTCATTATCCTTTGGAGCAAATTTCGCATTTGTGGCACAAATCTAACGGTTGATATGCAGAGTTTACTGTGATACAATATACTCGCTGATAAACTTGAATTTGACGGAGGTGTTTATTGTGATAAAAGAAGTGAGCGAAAAGGATATTTCTGAATGTGTAAATGTTATCAGAGATAGCTTTTTAACCGTTG
>SVLZ01000037.1 GCA_015067665.1 Oscillospiraceae bacterium
ACTAAGAAGGAGATCCGTGTTGAGATCTGCTCCAAGTGCCACCCTTTCTATACCGGCAAGCAGAAGCTGGTTGACACCGGTGGACGTGTCGATCGTTTCAACAAGAGATTTGGTCTGAAGTAAGAACTGAAATTCGCACCGCATTGGCGGTGCGAATTTTTTTATTTATAGCCTTGAGAAATCCGCCGGAAATGTGATATAATACTCCTAATGTGTATGATTGGAGGGGTTTTGCCCTATGCAGGAAAATTTTGAACGGACGGTGCAGGAGCGGGCGGTATTGGTCGGCCTTTGCGCGGACTGCTTTACAAAGGAGCAGAACGCTACCGATGAGACTTTGGAGGAGCTGGAAGCACTGCTGGAAACAGCCGGCGGTTTTTGCACCGGCAAAATCCTCCAAAACCGCCATACCCCCGATGCCCACAGCTTTATCGGCGAGGGTAAGGCGCAGGAAGTACGAATGCTCATTGAAGCTACGGAAGCGACCATGGCGGTCTTTGATAATGAGCTGTCACCCGGCAATATCCGGGCGCTGGAGGAAATTTTGGGTGTTACCGTACTGGACCGCAGCGCACTGATCCTGGATATTTTTGCCCAGCGGGCAAAGACCAAGGAAGGTAAGCTCCAAGTGGAGCTTGCGCAGTATAAGTATTTGCTGCCTCGGCTTTCCGGTATGGGCAAGAGCCTTTCCCGGCAGGGCGGCGGTATCGGCACCCGCGGTCCCGGTGAGACAAAGCTGGAGTCTGACCGTCGGCACATCCGGGAACGAATCTCCCGGCTGCAGGAAGAACTCAAGCAAGTACGGCAGGTGCGCTCCGTTCAGCGGCAAAGACGGCAGAAAAATTCCGTGCCGGTGGTGGCCATCGTAGGCTATACCAATGCGGGCAAATCTACCCTCTTAAATCAGCTGACCGGTGCAGGTATTCCTGCCAATAACCGACTTTTTGATACGCTGGATACCACCTCCCGACAGCTTTCTGTATCGGATAATTTGGATGTCATTCTTTCCGATACCGTCGGCTTTATCGCAAAGCTGCCCCACCACTTGGTGGATGCTTTCCGGGCAACGCTGGAAGAATTGGAGTATGCGGATTTGCTGCTCCACGTCATTGATGCCTCTGACCCGGAGAAGCAGGAACACATTGAAGTTGTGGAAAAGCTGATCGCTAAGCTTTCCAAACCGGGAACGCCGGTCATTTCTTGTTATAACAAGGCAGATCTTGTGCCTGCGGAGGAAATTCCCGTAGGTCGGGATGTGGTAAAGATCTCTGCCAAATTGGGCATTGGTATGGATGCGCTGTGCAAGGCCATTGAGGAGGCTTTGGGGCAGAGCTTGCATCATATTACTGTTTTGCTTCCTTATTCTATGGGCGCGATGCTGGATACACTTCATTCAACTGCCCAAGTGAAAAAGGTGGAGTATACCCAAGATGGTATTGAAATCGAGGCTGTAGTGGATCCGGTGCTTTATGGCAAGCTCAGTTCGTTCGTTGTGAAGGAGGGCTGAGATGGACGAATATTTGGTGCCTTGCGGCTTTGGTGAGGCAGAATTCACGGAGAAAAAGTCCCGGTTTATCGGCAGAGTTTGGCTGGTAGAGACAGAGGAAGAGGCTCTGCAGAAAATTCAGGAGATGAAAAAACGGCACTACGATGCCACCCATAACTGCTGGGCATACGTGATCCGGGATGGTGCGGTGCGGTTTTCCGATGACGGAGAGCCGGGCGGTACAGCCGGTATGCCTATGGTGCAGGTACTGCAAAAAGAGGGTCTTTACAATATCGTTTGTGTGGTGACCCGGTACTTTGGCGGTACGCTCTTGGGCGCAGGCGGCTTGGTCCGCGCCTATACGAAAGGCGCGAAAATTGCCGTAGACGCAGCGGGAAAGGCAATGAAACGGGTTTGGACTGCGCTGTATATCCCTTGCCCTTATACTTACTATGAACGGGTAAAACTGGAAATCGAAGCTTTTGGCGGCATCATCCGGGACACCCAGTTTGGCGCAGATGTGGAAATTGAGGCGCTTTTTGCCGAGGCACAAACAGAGCCTTTTATCAAACGGCTTACGGATATGACTGCCGGCACGGTGGAAACGATGGAATTGGGGCAGGAGTACCGGGCGTTCCCGGTGGAGGAAAAGAAATGATGGAAATTGTACCGTATATCCCCGAATATTGGGCGGAAATCGAAAAAATCCACGATGCTGCCCGGGTGCAGGAGCTGGCGCTGGCAAAAATGCCCGATGCCTTTTTGCCCCTTTGCATTGCGGCAGAAAGGGAGGAGCTGTTTGATTATTCCCTCTATGTTGGTAAAATAGGGGAGCGGATCGTGGGCTTTGTTGCGTTTACAGAGGACGAGCTGGCTTGGCTCTATGTAGATCCCGCCTATCAGCGGCAAGGTGTGGGCAGAGCCTTGGCGCAGTTTGCCCTGAACCAAATGGAAGATGGGGAAAAGACGGTAGAGGTACTCTATGGGAATGCGCCTGCCCGGCAGCTTTACATATCCCTTGGATTTACAAAAGAGCGAATCGTCCACGGACGGATGCCCGGTAATGAAGCGTTCCGGGTGACCGTTTGGGAGCTGACGATGGAATAAATTGCGACACTCCAGAAAATGGGGGTGGCGCAAATGACAAGCCTGTGTTATAATGACTCGTTGTATATGAAATTTTGAAGAAAGGAGGCGGTTTTTATGGCATTTCCCGCAGCATTTATTGACGAGCTGATCGCCCGCAATCCCATTGAGGATGTGGTAGGGCAGTATGTGACCCTCAAACGCTCCGGCGCAAATATGTTCGGTCTTTGCCCTTTCCACGGTGAAAAAACGGCTTCCTTTTCTGTGGCGCCGGATAAGGGCATTTACTACTGCTTTGGCTGTCATAAGGGCGGCGGTGCCATCAACTTTATGATGGAGATCGAAGGCCTGACCTATCCCGATGCCGTGCGTTCTTTGGCAAAACGGGCAGGGATGGAGGTGCCGGAGGACGAGCAGTACCAAAGCCGTTACCGCCAGCAGGAACGGTTGTGGGCGCTTAATAAAGAAGCTGCCCGGTTTTTCTACAGCCAGCTTTACGCGCCGGCGGGAGAAAAGGGACTTCGGTATGTGCAGAAGCGGGGATTATCTAAGAGCATCCTTACCCAGTTCGGTGTAGGCTATGCTCCCGATTCTTGGAATGCCCTTGTGGATGCCATGCGGAAAAAGGGCTATACCGACCAAGAATTAAAGGACGCAGATTTGGTGGGCGAGAAGAACGGCAGAATTTACGACCGCTTCCGCAACCGGGTGATGTTTCCGATTATCGATGTCCGGGGCAATGTGATCGGCTTTGGCGGCCGTGTGCTGGACGATGGGACGCCTAAGTACTTAAATACCTCAGAGACCATTATTTTCAATAAGCGAAAAAATTTGTTTGGCCTCAACCTTGCCAAAAAGAGCAAGCAGGGCTACCTCATTTTGGTGGAGGGAAATATTGATGTGATCACCCTCCACCAGTACGGCTTTGACTGCGCCGTGGCATCACTGGGTACTTCCCTGACCGAGGAGCACGCAGCGCTACTCAGCCGTTACACGGAGGAGGTCATTTTGACCTATGACGGTGACGAAGCCGGTCAGCGGGCGGCAAAGCGGGCCATTCCCATGCTGGAAAAGGTGGGCATCCGTGTAAAGGTTCTCAAAATGCGGGATGCCAAAGACCCGGATGAATTTTTACACAAGTTCGGACCCGATGCTTTTAAGCTGCTATTGGAGGAGTCTTCAAACCGAGTGGATTATCAGCTTACGGCGATCGCGTCCAAGTATGATCTAAAGGACGATGACCAAAAGGTCCGCTATGTGCAGGAGGCTGCGGAGCTGATCTGCACTTTGGATAGCTCCGTAAAACGGGAGGTCTATGGCACCCGTGTGGCGGAAAAGGCGGGAATTACCCCAGAGGCTATGAAATTAGAGGTAAATAAAGCCTTTAAGCGCAGATTAAACCGGGAGAAAAAACAGCAGGAAAAGATCGATTTGGCACCGGCACAGGCACTGCAGCCGAAGCTGCGCTCTGTTCGGTATCAAAATATGCGCTCTGCAATGGCGGAGGAAGCGATTATTGGCAAGGCGCTGCGGCAGCCGTCACTGCTCTCTGCGGCACAGGGACTCCATAGCGGAGATTTCTCCGTGCCCCTTCTTGGCAATGTGTTTGCGCAGTTGAAAGAGCGATATATGCAAGGCCTGGAGGTTTCTTTGGGCGTGATCGCAGATCTGACTGCCGAGGAAATGTCCCACATTGCGGGCATTATGCAGCGCCACAGTGAGCCGGGGGGAGAAGATGCCTTCCGGGACTGCGTGCAGATCATTTTGCGGGAAAAGCAGGTATCTTCCGTAAGTAGTGACGAGGATCTGCTGGCACTGCGGGATAAGATGAAAGAAAGTAAAGGAACCAAAGGATGACCGAAGGCCTTTTAGAAATTACAGCGCCCCATAGTGATGATGTGGGTCGCTATATTAAGGAGATCCGCAGCTATCCCCGGCTCAGTGCCGAGGAGGAGCGGGTGCTTGCTATGGCCTGCAAGGCGGGAGATGAGGAAGCTGTCCGTAAAATGGTCAATGCCAATCTGCGGCTGGTGGTATCCGTAGCAAGAGAATATGCAGACCGTGGGATACCCCTGCTGGATCTTTTTCAGGAGGGCAGTATCGGTCTGCTGATTGCGGCAAAAAACTTTGATTATACGCTGGAATATCGGTTTTCTACCTATGCCACCAAGTGGATACGGCAGCGAATTTCCAGATATATTGCTGCCCATATAGGTCTCATTCGTGTGCCGGAGTATACGGCGGAGCAGGTGCGGCGGGTGCTGTCTGCCCGGACAAGGCTTATGCAGCAGCTTCAGCGTGAGCCTACGGATGAAGAACTGGCACAGGTTTGTGAGATTTCAACGGAGCGTATTCATACGCTGCTGAGCTACGTGCCGGAGATCTGCTCCTTGGATATTCCTGTGGGAAAGGAAGAGGATGATACACTGGCTTCTCTTTTGGAGGATACCCAGACACCCCAGCCTTTTGAGAGTCTTGTACGGCAGGAGCTGAAGGAAACCTTGGAAGAGCTGCTTGGAAAGCTGGACCCACGGCACAGCTTGGTGCTTCGGCTCCACTTTGGTATGGAGGATGGCGTTTGCTATTCTCAGGGAGAAATATGTAAAAAATTGGATATTTCCAAGGAGAGAGTGCGGCAGATCGAGCAGCAGGCCATTAAAAAGCTGACAAAGCTCAGTGCCGGTTTGGGATTGGAGGATTTTCTCGTATGAATTTAGATATATCCTTTGCTGCGTGGGAAAGTGCGCTCCAAAAGCTTGCCCCCGGCGAAAAAATCGATGCGCTTCATCTGCTTGCCGTCACAGAGGAGGATTCCTTGGAGGATGCGCTGGAGCAGTTGGAGGAAAAGAGGATCGGTATTGACATCACAAGCCTTGCCCATATCCCCGTAGCAGAGGAGACGGCTCTGCGGCTCCGTCGGGAAAAGGAACTGGTGGAAAAGAATATGCTTATGACTGCCCTTTCCGAAACAGACCCTCTTCGGGTCTATTTGGAGGAGCTGGCAGCCCTCCCGGCGGCAGGTGATCTGCAAATTTTGGCAGAGCGTTATGCTGCCGGTGACGAAAGCGTTATGTCCCGTCTGACGGATGGGATGCTCTCTGCGGTGGTGGAAAAGGCTTGTGCGCTTTCCGGCAGAGGGGTACTGCTGCTGGATTTGATCCAGGAGGGCAGCTTGGGCTTGTGGCAAGGTATCCTCTCTTACAAGGGCGGTAATTTTGAAGCCCACTGTGGTCCTTGGATCGATTTTTATATGGCACGGGAAATGACCCGCTGTGCCCGTGAGGGCGGCATCGGTGGCAAAATGCGGCAGGGTATGGCGGATTACGTGGATGCAGATCAACGGCTCCTTGCAGAATTGGGCAGAAATCCCACCACGGGCGAAATTGCAGAGGCACTTCACGTGACCGAGCAGGAGGCAGAGGCTTTTGCATCTATGCTGCGTTCTGCCCGCGGCAAATCCCGCGTGGAAGAGGAAAGAGAAGAGAAGGAAGAAAACCCCGAAGACCAGCTGGCTGTGGAGGATACGGCCTATTTCCAGAGCCGTCAGCGTGTAAACGAAATGCTCTCCGGTTTAACAGCTGAGGAGGCGGAACTATTAACGCTGCGCTTTGGCTTGGAGGGCGGCGCGCCCTTATCCCCGGAAGAAACCGGCAGAAGATTACACATGACACCGGAGGAAGTGCTCCGCGCAGAAGCGGAAGCCCTTGCAAAGCTCCGGAAGGAATAAAGGAAGGTAGTAAGATGGAAAAGAAATACAGCATTGCCATCGATGGCCCTGCCGGTGCAGGCAAAAGCACCATCGCAAAGGCCTTAGCCAAAGAGCTTGGCTATTACTATGTAGATACCGGTGCGATTTATCGCACTGTAGCCTATTTTTTAGATCTGCTTGGCATCAGTCCCAAAGATGTGGACGGTGTGGAGCGGTACATCGATGAGCTGACTGTCGGCATCGAATACGACGAAGATGGCCGGCAGCATATGATTATGAACGGTATGGATGTGACTGAGGAAATCCGCACGCAGGATATTTCTCAGAAAGCGTCTCTTGTTTCTGCCCACAAGGTCGTGCGGGATATGCTGCTGGATATGCAGCGGGATGTGGCCCGACACAATAATGTGATTATGGATGGCCGGGACATCGGTACTGTGGTACTGCCCAAGGCAACTGTGAAGATTTTTCTTACGGCTTCCGCAGAGGTGCGGGCAAAGCGCCGTACGGATGAGCTGCTGAGCAAGGGACAAAAGGTGAGCTACGAGCAAACCCTGAAGGACATCAAGCAGCGTGATTATCAGGACTCCAACCGGCCCATTGCTCCGCTGAAGCAGGCAAAGGATGCGGTTTTGCTGGATACCTCCGAGCTGGACATTGACGGTGTTATCGCCCAGATGAAGCGGATCGTCGCGGAGAAGATCGGTCTATGAGTATTCATTTGGCGAAAAGTGCCGGCTTTTGCTTCGGTGTATCCCGTGCAGTGGAGCTGGTGGAAAAGGCGGCCAAGAGCGGCAAAAAGGTAGTGACCCTTGGGCCTATTATCCATAACCGCCACGCGGTAAATCATTTTGCGGAAATGGGCGTACAGGTCATTGAAGCCCCGGAGGAAGCAGGACCGGAGGATACGGTGATCATCCGCTCCCATGGCGTATCTAAGAGCATATATAACCGCCTCATAGAAACCGGAGCGGAAGTGATCGATGCTACGTGCCCCTTTGTGAAGCGTATCCATACCATTGTGCAAAATGCAGAGGCGGAGGGGAGACTTCCGGTTATTATCGGTACGCCTACCCATCCGGAGGTGCAGGGAATTGCAGGTTGGTGCGATCGGTGTGAAATTTTTGAAACACCGGAGGCACTGGAAAATTGGGCGAAAAACCTGCATGAACGGCAAAATCTGCCAATATGCCTTGTTTCGCAGACAACTTCCACAGAAAGTTTGTGGAAAATTTGCTCTAAAATCGCAAAAAAATTGTTTGCTAATTTGAAAATATATGATACAATATGTAAAGCGACTGAATCTCGTCAGAATGAGGCAGCGAAACTGAGCGCCTTTTGTCAGGCAATGGTGGTTGTTGGGGATACCAAAAGTTCCAACACAGCACGCCTTGCTATGATCTGTCGCGAGCACTGTGAGAGGGTTTCTTTGGTGGACAACGCCACGGATCTGAACCCGGACTTTTTCCACGGTGCGACTGTTATCGGAATCACGGCTGGCGCTTCGACACCGGCGTGGATTATAAAGGAGGTCAATAAGACTATGAGCGAAATTATGAATGTTGAGACTGTGCAGGAGGAGAGCTTTGCAGAGCTTCTGGAGCAGTCCATCAAGACTTTAAATACAGGAGATAAGGTTGTTGGCATCGTTACCGGTATTGGCGCAACGGAAGTTCAGATCGATCTGGGCACAAAGCATGCCGGCTACATTCCGTATGACGAAGTCAGCGCAGATCCTAACGTAAAGCCTGAGGATATCCTCAAGGTTGGCGACGAAATCGAAGTATTCGTTGTCCGTGTTAACGACCAGGAGGGTACCTGCCAGCTGAGCAAGAAGAAGCTGGACGGCATCAAGTTCTGGGACGATATGGCTGTCGCCTGTGAAGAGAAGACCACTGTAGAAGGCACCGTCACTGAAGAGAACAAGGGCGGTCTGGTTGTTACCGTTAAGGGCATCCGCGTATTCGTGCCCGCTTCCCAGTCCGGCATTGCTAAGGGTGGCGATATGGCTGCTCTTGTTGGCAAGACTACCCAGCTGAAGATTACTGAGGTTAACCGTGCACGCCGTCGTGTTATCGGTTCTATCCGCGCTGTGAATGCTGAGAGCCGCAAGGCAAATCAGGAGAAGATTTGGAGCGAGATCGAGGTTGGCGCAAAGTACCACGGCACCGTTAAGTCCCTGACTTCTTACGGCGCATTCGTAGACATCGGTGGTGTGGACGGTATGGTTCACGTTTCCGAGCTGAGCTGGAATCGTATTAAGAACCCTGCTGAGGTTGTTAAGGTTGGTGACGAGATCGACGTTTACGTCATCTCCTTTGACGCTGAGAAGCGCAAGATCTCTTTGGGCTACAAGACCGCTGAGATGAATCCTTGGAACCAGTTTATGATGAACTACAACGTGGGTGATGTAGTAGATGCGAAGATCGTTAAGCTGATGACCTTTGGTGCATTTGCTGAGATCATCCCCGGTGTTGACGGTCTGATCCACATTTCCCAGATCGCTGACAAGCGCATCGGCAAGCCTGAGGATGTTCTGGCTGAGGGTCAGGAGGTTCAGGTCAAGATCACTGATGTTGATGCCGAGAACAAGCGCATCTCCCTGTCTATCCGCGCTCTGCTGGTGGCTGAGGAGCCTGCAGAAGAAGTAGTCGAAGAAGCTACTGAAGAAGCCGAATAATAGAGTGGGGCGTTGCAGAAGCAACGCCCCTTTTCGTTTAGAAGGAGATAGGATTGTGGTCAAGCATATTGTACTTTATACATTTAAGAAAGATGTGGATAAGGACGAAGCTGTAAAGCTGATTGCATCTGTGCTGGAACCGCTGGTTGGCAAGATCCCCGGCCTTACCCATATGGAAATCCGCAGAGCATTTAACGGAATGGACTACGCGCTGTATTCCGAGTTTGAAAGTCGCGAAGCGCTTGTGAACTATAAGGACCACCCGCTTCATTTGGAGGCAAAAAGCCATTTCTTCCATTTACTGGATAGCCGCGTTTGCGCGGAATACGATTTGTGAGGTGTAGAATATGAAAGCAGTTGTAACTGTGGTTGGTGAAGACCGTGTAGGTATTATTGCGGCAGTGTGTACCCATTTGGCGGAGTTTGGTGTTAATGTTTTGGACATTAGCCAAACCGTTATGGAGGGCTATTTTACGATGATGATGGTGGTGGAGACAGAAAAAGCCACCGTTTCCCTGGCAGAGCTGGCACAGCGGACGGAGGAAAAGGGGAAGGAAATGGGTCTTTCCATCCGCCTGCAGCGTGCAGATATTTTTAAGGCTATGCATCGCGTGTGAGGTAAAATATGCTGACACTTAAGGATATTTTAATCACCCAGGATATGATCGATAAGCGGCACCTGGACATCCGCACGATTACAATGGGTATTTCTCTTTTGGATTGTGCCCACGAGGATGTAAACGTATGTGCCCAGCGGATCTATGAAAAAATCGTTCGCCGTGCGGAAAACCTTGTAAAAGTCGGTGAGGAGATCGAATGGGAATTCGGCATTCCTATCGTTAATAAGCGGATCGCAGTTACCCCAATGGCGATCATCGGCAATTCCTGCAACACAGACTCTTATGTACCGCTTGCCCTTGCCATGGATCGGGCAGCAGATACTTGTGGCGTCAATTTTATCGGTGGCTTTTCTGCGTTGGTGCAAAAGGGTGCCACAAAGGGCGACCTCATTCTGATGGACTCCATCCCGGAGGCATTGGCTGCAACCAAGCGTGTCTGTGCCAGCGTAAATGTGGGCTCTACCAAGGCAGGCATCAATATGGATGCAGTTGCTAAGATGGGTCGGGTTATTAAGGAAACCGCAGAGCGCACAAAGGATAATGATGGCCTTGGCTGTGCAAAGCTGGTCGTTTTTGCAAATGCGGTGGAGGATAACCCCTTTATGGCAGGCGCGTTTCACGGTGTGGGCGAGCCGGAGACGGTACTCAATGTGGGCGTTTCCGGTCCCGGTGTTGTGTATCACGCCCTGCAAAGCGTCAAGGGTCGTCCCTTTGACGAGGTGGCTGAAACAATTAAAAAGACAGCTTTCCGGATCACCCGAATGGGACAGATCGTTGGCGTGGAAGCCTCCAAACGGCTGGGTGTGCCTTTTGGTATTGTGGACCTGAGCCTTGCGCCGACACCGGCGGTAGGGGACAGCGTTGCGCGGATCTTGGAAGAAATGGGCTTGGAGGTCTGCGGCACCCACGGGACGACTGCGGCCTTAGCACTGCTGAATGATGCGGTGAAAAAGGGCGGCGTGATGGCGTCCAACCATGTGGGCGGTCTAAGCGGCGCATTTATTCCCGTGTCCGAGGACGAGGGCATGATCGCAGCAGCGGAGGCTGGCGTGCTGACCCTTTCCAAGTTAGAGGCAATGACCTGTGTTTGCTCTGTGGGTCTGGATATGATCGCCGTGCCCGGTGATACCGATGCGGCTACCATCTCCGCCATCATTGCAGATGAGGCGGCAATCGGTATGGTCAACAGCAAGACCACCGCTGTTCGTATTATCCCTGCCCCCGGCAAGACTGTTGGTGACCGTGTAGAAATGGGAGGCTTACTGGGCACAGCCCCGGTAATGCCCGTACACCCGGAGTCTGCAGCAGATTTCATTGCCCGTGGCGGTCGCATCCCCGCACCGCTGCAAAGTCTCAAAAACTAAGAATATTTTCAAAGACCCTCTTGACAAAAGGGGGTCTTTCCTTTATAATACAATTAACAATTAGGTTAAATGTTAAACATAAAAGGAGGTAATCGCCGTGGGCTTACAACATACACTAAAGGCGCTGTCTGACCCCATCCGCCGGGAGATTCTCAATCTTCTAAAGGCAGGAAGATTGTCGGCAGGCGAAATTTCGGAACACTTCCAGGTGACGGACGCGTCCATTTCCCGGCATTTGTCGGTGCTGAAGGAGGCAGATCTGGTCCGGGACACCCGGGAGGGGAAATTTATTTACTATGAACTGAATGCTTCCGTTTTGGAAGAGATCCTATTATGGGTTCGTGATTTGAAAGGAGAGGAATGAAATGATCAAAAATAATAAAGGAAAGGCGATTCTTTCGTCTGTTGTTACGCTGCTACCCATCGTGTTCGGTCTGATCTTCTGGGATCAGCTGCCGCAGTCGATGATCAGCCATTGGGGTGGCGACGGTGTTGCCGACGGTGTGGCACCCAAAGGCTTTATGGTCTTTGGTATGCCGCTGATTTTCTTAGCGGTCCACTGGCTGTGTATGCTGGGTATGACCTTGGATAAGAAAAACACCCAGCACAATAAGAAGATCGTAGCCATTATCTTCTGGATGATGCCGGTTCTTTCTATTGCCGTCAGCGCTGCCATGTACAGCGTTGCGCTGGAGAAGGAATTTAATGTATTTACGATTATGCCTATCCTGATTGGCGCAATGTTCCTTTTTATGGGTAATTATCTGCCGAAGACTACAAGAAACCGCACTATGGGTATCAAGCTCCGCTGGACTGTGGGCAACGATGAAAACTGGCAAAAGACCCACCGCCTGGGCGGCCGCATTTGGGTGGTTGGCGGTATTATGCTCATCATCTCCGCGTTATTGCCCATAGAGTTTGCCATCGGCGTGATGATCGCAGTGATCGCCGTGAGTGCCATTGTACCTACCGTGTATTCCTACCGCCTGTACAAAAAGCATCAGGCTGCGGGTATCGAATACGAGCCTGTCTTCGATAAGAAGTCGGATAAGGTTGCCCTTTGGATTAGTGCGATCTGTGTACCCTTGATCCTTATCTTTGTGGTGGTCGTGATGGTCGTAGGTGATGTGAATGTGGATTTCGGTGCGGAAAGCTTTGTAGTTCGTGCCAGCTTCTCTGAGACCCTGACCATTCGGTATGATGAAGTGGACAGTGTAGAATATCGGGAAAGAGCCAATATTGGACAGCGGGAAATGGGCTTTGGCTCGCCGAGACTGAGTACCGGTGTGTTCCAAAATAAGGAATTTGGCAGATATACGCTCTATGCCTATACAAACGGCAAGGGCTGCGTCGTGCTCCGAAAGGGAGAAGAGGTACTTGTGATCTCTCTCAAGACGGCGGCGGAAAACAAGGCAATTTATGAGCAGCTGAGCGCAAAGATCCCGTCCTGAGAGGGTTAGAAAATGAAAGCATTTGTCAAGAATTACTGGAGAGTCCTGCTGTTTTTTACGGTTGTGGGACTTATAGGTGGTTTTTTCACCGGCTTTTATGCCTTAGATAGTTATCCTGAGGAAATACGGCAGGAGATCCTTTCCCAAGGTCTTACGGAGGGTTTGCTGGCGGCAATCAGCGCGGTGCAGTCTGCCGGTTACGGTCTTATTTTAGGTGCAATCGGTATCGTACTTGCCAAGAAGGTTGGCCTGTGGCGGGAGGTCCTTTCTTTTGAGAAAAAGCCCTTGCTTCTTACTGCGGTTTGGGCAATTGTTGGCGGTATGTGCCTGATTTTGCCGGATTTGCTGTTTTTTAATCATTACTCTGAGGCAATCAAAAACTCTTATAATGTAAAACCTACAGTAGACTATATCCTTGCAGCAGTGCTCTATGGCGGTGTTATCGAAGAGGTTATGCTGCGGCTGTTCATGATGTCGCTGATCGCCTTTGTGCTTCACAAGCTCTTTGAACGGGACGAGGCAGAGACTTCGGTGGCGGTACTGGTTGCTGCCAACGTGATTGCAGCGCTGCTGTTTGCGGTTGGACATTTGCCTGCAACGGATGCCTTTATGGGTCTTACTCCGATGATCGTTTTCCGATGCTTCCTCATAAACGGTGGCTTTGGTTTGCTGTTCGGTTGGCTTTATCGCAGATACGGTCTGCAGTACGCAATGCTCGCCCACGGTGGCTGTCATATTGTCTCCAAGCTGATTTGGATATTGTTTGCATAGCGGGACGGGAAACCCGTCCCCTACAATAAGACCCGGTAGACTTTTCGTCTACCGGGTCAATCTTTTTATTTAGCAGAGAGTTCTACGCTGTGGCGGAGGATGGTCAGCGGCGGGACAGCTTTCGGAAGCTGGATGTAGAATTGCATTTGGGGTGTCCGGGGCTCAGTAAGGATGTTGCCCTCGGTGTCCTGCATTTCGGGTACGGTGAGGGAGAAGGGGCGCAGATCAGGGCCGACCACCTCTAATTCATCGCCTGTTGCGAACTTATTTCGCAGACTGCATAGGGCAAGACCCTTTTCGTCGCAGCTTTCCACGATGGCACAGACCTGCCACTGGCGGATGTAGCGGGAGTTTTCTGTGTACTGTCCGGGGTGGCCGAAATAGAAGCCGGTGGAGTAGATGCGGTGGGACACGTGATCCACCTCGTCCCGCCAAACCGGGTCGATCTCTCGACCGGCTGCCAAATCATCAATGCAGTGCCGATAAGCACCGGTGACGATGGCCGCATAGTAGGCGGATTTTGCCCGGCCCTCTATCTTAATGCAGTCGATACCGGCATCGGTCAGCTCTTTCAGGTGGTCGATGGTGCACATATCCTTGGAATTGAGGATATACGTACCTTTTTCGTCCTCATAAACGGGGAAATATTCACCGGGACGCTTTTCTTCTACCAGCGCATACTGATAGCGGCAGGGCTGGGCGCAAGCACCCCGGTTGGAGTCCCGCCCGGTCATATAGTTGCTAAGGAGACACCGTCCGGAATAGCTGACGCACATCGCACCGTGACCAAAGGTCTCGATCTCCAGCTCGGGAGAGACTTTTTGACGGATTTCGGTGATTTCCTTCAGGTTCAGCTCCCGCGCTAAAACCACACGGCTGGCGCCTAAGTCATACCAAGCCTGGGCGCATTCATAGTTGGCGATGGACTGCTGGGTAGAGATATGCCGGGCGCATTTGGGAGCATATTTACCTGCCAAGGTAAATGCACCCATATCTGCAACGATCAGGGCATCCACACCGGCATCCTGTAAGCTTTCCAAATAAGCAGGCAGTTGGCAGACTTCATCGTTACGGGGCATCGTGTTGACGGTTACATGGACACTTACGCCACGGTCGTGGGCATATTTTACGGCAATCGGCAGCTCCTCCGGTGTAAAGTTACCCGCAAAGGAGCGCATACCGAAAGCAGTACCGGCTAAATACACAGCGTCTGCGCCGTAGGCCACGGCCATTTTTAGTCGCTCCATATCTCCGGCAGGGGAGAGTAATTCTAATTTTTTCACTTGTTGGCTCCAATCTGGGCAATCCAGTCGTTGTGTTCCTGCAGCGTCTTGGAGAAGCGGTGACCGTTGATAGACTTATCGAATACAAAGAAGTGATAAGAGGTATCGCTGGGGTACAGAGCGGCATAGATGCTGTAAGGACCGGGGTTTGTGATGGGTCCGGGAGGCAATCCGCGGGAGACA
Source organism: Oscillospiraceae bacterium (assembly GCA_015067665.1). Taxonomy (GTDB): domain Bacteria; phylum Bacillota; class Clostridia; order Oscillospirales; family Oscillospiraceae; genus Faecousia. Next base: position 14,634 of record SVLZ01000037.1, read on the forward strand.
TAGGTGTTGTAGGGACTATTGAACTTCAGGTCTTCTTTGCTCAGTTCTTTACGGTCATAGTAAACACCCATTGCATAATAAACGGTGGGGTCACTGTCCAGCGTGGGATAAGAGGCGGGCTTTGTCAGTCGGTTATAGAAGACGGAGGCAATTTCGTAGCCTTCGGATGCGTTAGTGGTCTCCTCTTCTACCATAGAGGCAAGGGTAATAAGCTTGTGGAAGGTCAGCTTATTGGCTTCGATATAGCTGCTGGACAGACCGCTGTTGCGAAGTCTTTGGGCATAAGCGTCCTGCATTTTCAGGAAATCCGCATACATCTTATCGGAGAAGCGGGTATCAAAGGCATTGAGCAGCTTCTGCAGCACGTATTGCGGGTCAGCGTCGGTGTAGAACTTATAGGTGTCCGGGTACAGATAGCCCTCGAGGCAGTACTTGGTACCTCTGGGAACGCCCTCTAAGAACCAGTAGTCCTTTAGCTCACCGTTTGCAGCCCACTCTTCAAGCTTTGCCTGAGAACAGACACCCTTTTCTTCTAAAAGCTTAAAGATCTGGGCGCAGTTGTAGCCTTCGGGAATAACAACATCTACGACATCGGTGTTCGTCTGCTTGTAGGACATCATTTTCAGCAGAGCGTTATAGTCGTACATCGAATTGAGGGTATAGGTGTCCGGCAGAACTTTTTCGCCCTTACCGGTCAGATCGGCAAAGAATACAAATAGCTTGGGATAGCGGATAAGACCGGCCTTTTGCAGCTTGTTTGCGATGGTGTGAATACTGTCGTTCTTCTCGATAGTGACTGTAATCGCTTCATCGGGTTTACCGAAGGCCAGCAGATCGGCAGCGCAAACCCACAGCACACGGCCGAAGGAAATACCGATGGTCACAATGAGCGCCAGCCAAATAATCGTGGCGGCAATGTGGGGCAGACCGAAAAGACCGTAACCCTTCTTAGGCTCCGGGCGACCTTTCCGAGCGGGCGGCCTGCGGCGTTTTTTTCTGGGAGAGGTCTCCTTCTGGGTTCCTGTCTCATCCACAGTAGTGAATTTTTGGGTAGCACCCATATCCTCGGAAAGAGGCGCTACCGGGGTGGTGAAGGGGACGGTATCTTCTGTTACTTGCATTTGTGCTTCCTCTGCAATAGTGCTGTTATTTGCGGGCTCTCCGGCAGGAGTCTCCGGGGTAGATTCGTCATCCTCAGACTCGTAACGGGCAGTAAAGGCTTTCAGCGCATCCAGCGCAGCCTGAAACTCCGGATTGTCTGAAAGATCAGGTTCCAAATCCGGGTCGAGTTCCGGTGCGGGGTCTCCGGCAAGCTCCGCTTCTACCTTCTCGGATTCGTCTGCTTCCGGTGCGGTATATGTCCGCAGTGCAGCCAGCGCATCCTGAAAAGAGTTATTTTCCTCCGGGAGGGTTTCGTCCAGGGGGAGCTCTTTTTTGTTTTCGTTATCCATAGGTTACCTCCTGCGTGCGGATTACGATCTGCTCTGCAACAGTATTTGCTGCCGTCTCGCCCCGGAGCGCGCGGATGAGAGAAAGACCAAAGATGGTGGCAGAGCCGGCAGATGTGCCGGTGATGAGCTTGCCATCCCGGACACTGCCGAATTTTTCAATAATAGCGCCACCCATATTGTCTTCGCAGCCGGGGTAGCATACAGCGCGTTTGCCGCTTGTGATGCCCAAATCTGCCAGTATGGTAGGTCCGGCGCAGATGGCGGCGGTAAATTTACCTTTTTCATAGGCATAACGGATGGCATCCATTGCCCAGCTGCTGCTGCGAATGGAGGCGACACCGCCCAGTCCACCGGGCAGAACGATCATTTCCATAGCGGAAAGGTCTACTTCCTCCGGGAGGAGGTCTGCTTCTACGCCGATGCCGTGGCCACCGTAAATGACCTTGCCGTTTAAGCCTACGGTTTTTACTTCAATACCGGCGCGGCGCAGTAAATCCAGCGGCGCGATGGCCTCTGTTTCTTCAAAGCCGGTGCCAAGGAGCATATATACCATAGTTTAACCCTCCAAACACGCTTTAACCAGCGCGTAGATCTCTTCGTGGATGTCTTCGATGGAACGCATTTTTCCGTCCTTTACACAGGAAATGATCTGCCAGCCATAGTAATTGGCAGCGGCACGACCCATTTCCCGGCAGGTAGCAAGGTATGCCATATCCTTTTCGTGGATGTCTGCCTTGGTGTTGGTATCTGCTTCGCGGCCACGGAGCAGTTTTTCTGTAAAATCGGTAGGGACATCTAAGTAAATGGTCAGATCCGGACGGGGGAGCCCTAACTTATTATACTCAAAATCGTAAAGCCAGTGGAGGAATTTTTCCCGATCCTCTGCTTTTTCTTTGGAGGTTTGGTGTACCGCGTTGGAGGTGGTGTATCGGTCAGACAGCACCACACCGCCGTCTTCGTACCACTGACCCCAGTCCATTTTATAAGAGGCAAAGCGGTCTACTGCATAGAAGGAGGATGCGGCATAGGCATTGACATCGGAAGGATTGCTGCCAAACTCGCCGCCTAAGTACATCCGGATCAGGGCGGAGCTTTCTTCTTTGTAGCGAGGAAATACAATATTGCGGAAGGAAACACCGTCGGAAGTCAGACGTTCCTTCATTCGGGAAAATTGGGTGGATTTTCCGGAGCCATCTGTGCCTTCAATTACGATCAGTTTGCCCATAGGGAGACCTCCTTGCGCCAGCGCATAATATGTTAGTGTAAATATATCATAGTTTCTGCCGTTTGTCCATCATTTAGCCCGGAAACCCCGTGATTTTTTTGTGATGGGCTGAAATGGAATCGGCTCTTGCAAATTCTTGTAGAAAATGATAAAATAAGCAAAATATAACCATCTTACAAGAGGATTCAAAAATGGAAGAAAAAAATGTACTGTTTCGGGATTTGGGACTTAGTGAGGCAATGCTGAAAGCCTTGGAGAAAAAAGGCTACGGCTATCCGACGACCATTCAGCAGCTTGCCATTCCCGCATTTTTGGAGTGGAAAGATGTGATCGCTAAGGCACCTACCGGCACCGGAAAGACCTTTGCTTTCGGTATTCCGATGATTGAGCATATCGACCCGGAAAATGAAGAGGTGCAGGGCCTTATTTTGGCGCCTACCCGTGAGCTTGCCATTCAAATCGGTGATGAGCTGCGGGGGCTGCTGACCTATTATAAAGGGATCCGTGTGGCGGTACTCTACGGCGGAGCAGGCATTGTTGGGCAGGCAAAGCAGCTGGAAAAGAAACCGCAAATCGTGGTGGCAACGCCCGGTCGGCTGATGGACCACTATAACCGGAAAAATATCCGTCTCGATAAAATTCAAACCGTGGTACTGGATGAGGCGGATCGTATGCTGGATATGGGCTTTTTCAAGGATGTGACCAAAATCATTGAAAAGGTGAAAAACCGCAAGAATTTAGGGCTGTTTTCTGCTACCATTTCCCAAGAGGTTATGACCGTTTCCTGGATGTATCAACGGGATGAGGTGGAGATTACCGTAGAGCCGAAAAAAGAAGATCGCCCTGATATTGCCCAGTATAGCATTACCGTTTCCCCCCTTCAAAAGGCAGAGACCACACTCCGGCTCATTCGCTCTCAGGGCTATGAGCGCGTGATTATTTTCTGCAATACCAAGCATATGTGTCAGCGGCTTTCCGACGATTTCCGTCGGGCAGGCACAGACTGTGATTGCATCCACGGCGACATTCGCCAAAGCCAGCGGGAAAGGACTATGCAGACCTTCCGGGACGGAAAGCTTTCGATCTTGATTGCCACGGATGTGGCATCCCGCGGTATTGATGTAGATGACGTGGAGTGCGTCATCAATTTCGATGTGCCGGAGGAGAATGAATACTACGTTCACCGTATCGGCAGAACAGGCCGTGCCAAGAAAAAGGGTGTGGCATGGTCTATCATCGGTAATTTCCCCGAAAAAGCAAAGTTAGACGAGATCGCAAAGTTCAGTCATTACGCTGTGAAGCCGATGTGCCTTTCCGACGACGGGACGCTCCGCGAGGAGGAAATCAAAGCTCCTGTACCGCCCAAAAGGAGACTGCGTTGAACGCCCGTGAAATGGGGTTCCTGCTGCTGACCAGTCAATTAGGAGACCCGAAGAGAAAACCGCTTACAGTCGCACAGTTTCGTGATCTTTCCCGAAATGTATCCCATATGGAAGTGGATTTTCCGGACAGAGAGTTAAATGAAAACGATCTGCTGATGCTTGGGTATAATCGGGAAATGGCGGCGCGTATTGTTTGCCTTTTGCAGGAGCAGGCGCTGATGAAATATTATCTGAAGCAAGGGGCAAAACAGAGCTGTTTTCCTTTGACACGCATCAGCAGCGGCTATCCCCAGACCCTCAGCGGCAGATTGGGGCTGGAAGCACCAAATCTTTGGTTTAAGGGCGATATGACGCTCTTGGATGCACCGGCGGTATCCCTTGTGGGAAGCCGGGAGTTAATGGAGGACAACCGGGAATTTGCCCGGGAGGTAGGCCGTCAGGCAGCGCTGCAGGGCTTCACCCTCATCTCCGGCAATGCCCGTGGCGCAGACCGGGAGGCCCAGGAGAGCTGTCTTTCCAATGGCGGCAATGTGATCAGCGTGGTGGCAGACCGTTTGCAGTCTCAGCCACTGGAGAAAAACATCTTGTATCTTTCGGAGGATGGGTACGACTTGGGCTTTTCTGCAGCCCGGGCTATCAGCCGAAATCGGGTGATACACGCGTTGCCTACGGCAGGTGTCTTTGTGGCGCAGTGCAGCCTGAAAACCGGTGGCACTTGGAGCGGCACAGAGAAGAATTTGCAAAAGGGTTGGTCATCTGTATTTTGCTATGCGGATAACAGCGCAGCGCAAATGGAACTGTGCAACCGAGGCGCTATGGCTGTTCGCATCCGGGATTTAAGTGATTTTTATGGTTTACATACGAATATGTCACGCTTATTTTGATAAGTTAGGATAAGGAGAGAGAATATGAGCATAGCAGATGAACTGTACAGAAAAACTTGTATAGATATTCTGGAAAACGGCTTTTATGATACGGATTTAGAGGTGCGCCCTCGCTGGGCGGACGGCACACCGGCCCATACGGTGAAAAAATTCGGTGTAGTAAACCGTTATAATCTAAAAGAAGAATTTCCCCTTATGACGTTGCGCCGTACCTACTGGAAATCTGCCCTGGATGAGCTTTTGTGGATTTGGCAGAAAAAGTCCAACCGCATCTGCGATCTTGGCAGTCACGTTTGGGATGAGTGGGCAGGTGAGGATGGCACCATCGGTAAGGCCTACGGCTACCAGCTGGGCATCAAGCATCAATATAAGGAAGGCGAATTTGATCAGGTAGACCGGGTGCTTTATGATTTGAAGCACAATCCGGCATCTCGGCGGATCCTCACGAATATCTATAATTTTGAGGATCTTCACGAGATGAATCTCTACCCCTGCGCTTACTCTATGACCTTTAATGTGACCGGCAATACCCTAAACGGCATCTTAAATCAGCGCTCTCAGGATATGCTGACGGCAAATAACTGGAATGTGTGCCAGTATGCGATGCTCCTTATGATGATGGCGCAGGTCTCTGGATTGGAAGCCGGTGAGTTGGTCCACGTCATTGCAGATTGCCATATTTATGACCGGCATATTCCGGCGGTCAAGGCAATGCTGGAAAAGGAAGGCTTCGCTGCGCCGAAGGTAACTTTGGATAAATCCGTGACGGATTTCTACAGCTTTACCAAAAACAGCTTCACAGTGGAAGATTATCAGTTCCACCCCTTCGATTTTGAAATTCCTATGGCGATTTGAGGCGAAAGTAAAATATGGATCTAATTGTTGCAGTTTATTCTGACTGGGGCATCGGCTGTGATGGCACCCAGCCGGTAGCGCTGTCTGCCGACAGAGTGTTTTTTCGGGAGACCACCCGAGGAGCGACGGTGATCGCCGGACGCAAAACGGTGGCGGATTTTCCGGGACAAAAGCCTCTGCCCGGCAGGAAAAACATCGTGCTGACCCGGCAGGAGATAGATGTTCCCGGCTTTACGGTATGTCACAGCCCGGAGGAAGCCTTAAAAGAAACAGGGGCAGACGAGCGGGTGTTTATCATCGGTGGCGGCAGTATTTATAGGCAGATGCTCCCTTACTGCGAAAGAGCTTATGTGACGAAGCTGTCTGCTTGCCCAAGATCGGATACATACTTTCCTGATTTGGACGAGATGCCGGATTGGGAAATAGAAAAGATCCTCTCCGAGGGGGAGGAAAACGGTATTGCCTACCAAATGTGTTTATACAGAAAAAAGAGATGATTTAATATGCAAAGAAAAACCCTGATTTATTTACTTGTTCTTGCGATTGTACTTGGTGCCATCGGTTTCGGAATGATGGGATGGACCCTCTATAAATCCCATGTGCTGGAGCTCCGCGTAGCAGATGGAGATACCATCTATTTAGAAGCCGGTATCGATCCTCTGCCTACGGGAGAAGCCTATGGCTGGAGCGGCTTTTTGCTGCTGGAGAAAAGAACGGTAGCAGTTTCCCGGACGGGCGAGATCGACCCAAAGGTGCCGGGCACCTATACCGTGACCTATTCCGCAAAGCACCGGGATTTGACTGCAGAAAAAACCTATACAGTCGTCGTCCGGGATACCACCGCGCCGGTCATTACCCTGACGGGTGATACGAATGTAGTTGTTTTGCCCGGTGTTTCCTATGAGGAGGCCGGCTTTACGGCAATCGATGCCGCAGAGGGCGACGTAACTGACCGCGTGACGCGCAAAGAAGAAAATGGGAAAGTGATTTACACCGTAACCGATTCCGCAGGCAACAGCACGACTGTAGAGCGGATCCTGCGCTATGAAGATACCGTTGCTCCGGTGATTACCCTCAACGGCAGCAGCAAGGTAACGGTCTACACCGGGCAAGCCTACCGTGAGCCGGGCTATAAGGCCATCGACAACGGTGCGATCGATTTGACGGATAAGGTGGAGGTTTCCGGCTCTGTGAATGTAAAAAAAGCCGGCACTTACACACTTACCTATACGGTAAAGGATGACTACGGCAATGAAGCAAGTGCTACCCGTACAGTAGAGGTCAAAAAGGTA
>SVLZ01000038.1 GCA_015067665.1 Oscillospiraceae bacterium
ACCACAAACTTCACATTGCGGAATGCGGGCACCATCTGTCAGAATTTCACTATCATAAACCTTTCCGCACCGTACACAGTAATACTGATTTGCAGTGCCGTGAAGCTCGATCACGCGTTTGCTTCCTGCCTTTTGATGGAGACCGTCAATGTTTTGGGTAATTACCGCCTTGATGATACCCCGTTTTTCTAAATCTGCCAGGGCAATATGGGCATCGTTTGGCTTGGCATTGCGAAATACCATATTCGTTCTAAAAAACTGAAAGAATTTTTCCGGCTCGGCATAGAGACATTCACGACTCAAATAATAGGCGCTGTCCTCCTCACCATCGGCATACAGTCCGCCATTGCCGCGAAAATCCGGGATCCCACTGTCTGTTGATACTCCGGCACCTCCAAAAAATACGGCATACCGGGCATTTTGCAGGATTTCTTTCACCTGCTCGATATCATAAATATTACCATTTTGCATTTTCTTATTCCTTTACCTTGTATTGTTTGCATGCCATCAGGTTGATGTAGGCATTGGCTCCTACAATAATTGTCAATTATCAACTGTCAATTCTCAATTAAAAAAGGTGTACAGATATTACCGTACACCTTTTATGTAATCACTTTTCAACGATCTCCAGCACTTCCATGGGGCAAGCTTTTACGCAGATGCCGCAGGCGATGCACTTAGTGGTGGTGCCACCTTCCTTTTGCACCATAACCTTCATGGGGCAGACCTCAACGCACTTACCGCAGGAGGTGCACAGCTTCTTATTGATCATATAGACGCCGGTCTTGGGATTCTGGGTGATCGCGCCGGCCTCGCAGACCTTAGCACACTTGCCGCACTGGATACAGGTCATGGGCTTTGCTGCGCCATTCTTATCCACGATCCGGATACAGCTCAGGTCCTGATGAAATTCCTTATAAAAGGCTTCGGAGCAGGCACGGACGCACTCCAGGCAGGCCATACATTCTACATTTTTCTTAACGGAAAGCTTCTTCATTCTCGAAAGATCCCCTTTTCATTTATTTTTAATTATTATACAAAATTTATGTGGAAATAGCAAGACCAAAATTACCATTTCGTAATTTTAATGGGCTGATTTTCCTGAGTATTCGACATTCATCGGGAAATACTATGCTTGAAACCAATGGATAGGAGGAACAAATATGAAAAAACTTATGCTCGTTGCCGTCAGTCTTGCACTGGCCGTTTCTCTGGCAGCCTGTGGCTGCTCTATGACCGAAACCACCGATCCGACCACCAAGCCTACCACGGCACCGACAACCGCGCCCACCACAGCGCCCACTACCGCACCTACTGACGCGCCCACCACGCCGGGCACTACCGAGCCTTCTCCCACCAACGGTGGAGATAACGGTAATAACGCAGGCAACGGTAAGGGCATTCTGGGCATGGGCTAAGCCGGGGTTATACCCCGGTTACATATTAAAAAACGGTGACATAGCGGGCCAGATTATGACGCATCCGTTCTGCAGCATCCTTAGCTGCCGCAAGATAATCGGTGTTTTCCTCTGCTTGCCAAGCAATGACGATACCATCATTACAAATAAGGGCGCCGTGACCGAGGCGATCAAAGGCAAAGCCGCAGTTTTTGGCATTTGCGCCGGGGGCGGTGTAACCGTCCACAATGAGGAACAGGTGCTTATATTTTTCCCGGAGATTCCGCAGACTATCCGGCGCAGTGGCAGAAGCAACCGCACCCAAAGGAGAATAGCCGCAGCGAGTAACAACGCTTTCACCCAAACGTGAGATTACATCGGCAGCAGCAGTATGGACAAGGCGGCCGCCGGTCAGCAGATCCTGCAGCTCCGAGGCACTCTTATTGGCGCTGCGCAGCAGAACGAAGACATCCTTACCGCTTTCCTTGCTGCGGCTAAGGAAAGGCTTTACCGTATCGCTACCTAAGAAAGCAGAGATAATTAGTCCGTCAAAGACATACGGCCCTTCTTTTACAAACAAAGCAGCGGCATACTGCTCTGCAGCGGCGGCAGAGAGAATTTCAGGGCAATCCAGCAGCACATAGTAGCCCAGGCTGGATGCTTTTCTAAGAAGTTCCTGCAAAAGGGCAAGGCCACCTTCCTGCAGACAAAAGCTGCCAAAGGCAAAACGGGCAACCGGCACCTGTCCGCGGAGGGCTTCCAAAAGCTCCCCATAGTATTTACCGCAGCCTTCTACGGTCTTTGGGAGCATAGGCGGGACCACGCTTATATCCAAAGAAAAAGAAACGGCGGTGGGGTTTTTCTGCTTGCGTATTTTATCCTGCAACACATCAATGGCCATAAACATACCTCATTTCAGCGCTTTTTTCTTCATTATATCATAAATTTTCTGCCTTGCAAGGAAAAACCTTACACGACATAATTTTTCTGTATCGGATATACTAAGCATAGTCCAAAATAGTTAGGAGGGAGCATATGCAGGTAAAGACTTGGGCTGCGACACTGGGCATTGGTGCAGCTGTAGGCGCGGTAGCCATTATGATGATGCCCCGGACAAATCCCACAAGAAAATTAGCGGTAAAAGCAGCAAATAAGATTGAAGATGCCGCTTGGCGGGTATCGGAAAAATTAAATAACGAATTTGATTTCTAAAAGAGATCGGGAAGCGAACGCTTCCCGATTTTACAATCTGTTACAAAATCTTTTTGTAGGGGCCGGCGCCTACGACGGCCCGTTTGGAAACGCTGCAACGTTTTACTGCCGGGGCGTCGAGGGCGCCGCCCCCTACGATTTATCTTGCGGTGATTTCCAAGGTGTCGCCGTTTAGGGTGACGGTGATCTTGGAGATGGGAGATTCGAAGGAGTCGATGATCTTCTCGGAGATAGGGTCTTCCAGTTCCTTTTGGATGGTGCGGCGCAGGTTTCTCGCGCCATAGGTGACGGAATATGCCTTCTTTACCAAATATTCCCGAACACCGTCGCCGAAGGTAACGATAAGACCGCGGCTCTCAAGGCTATCTCTCAGCTCAGAGAGCATAATGTCTGCAATACCCAAGAAATTCTCCTCGGTCAGGTGGTTAAAGGTAATGATTTCGTCCACACGGTTGAGAAATTCGGGGCGAAGGAACTCCCGAAGGGCCTTCATTGTCTTCTCCGTCACCATATCCTTATCGCTTCTGCCGAAGCCAACGCCTCCTACCCTGCCCTCTGAGCCGGCATTGGAAGTCATTACGATGACCGTATTTTCAAAGTTCACCGTTCTGCCTTGGGCATCCGTAATCCGTCCGTCATCCAGCACCTGCAAAAGTACATTCAGCACATCCGGGTGGGCTTTTTCAATTTCGTCGAACAGCACCACGCAGTAGGGTCTTCTGCGAATTTTCTCCGTTAACTGACCGGCTTCATCATAGCCCACATAGCCGGGAGGCGAGCCGATAAGCTTGGAAACAGTATGCTTTTCCATAAATTCCGACATATCCAGGCGCACCAAGGAGTCAGGGGTATCAAAGAGGTCAGCGGACAGGCATTTTACCAACTCCGTCTTACCAACACCGGTGGGGCCTACAAAGATAAAGGACACCGGGCGGCGCTTGGGCGAGATGCCTACACGGTTTCTGCGGATGGCTTTTGCTACCGCCTCCACCGCTTCGTCCTGCCCTACAATATGCTCTTTTAGCCGGTCAGCAAGGCCCTTGATTTGCTGATATTCTTGGGCTTTAATTTTGCTTGCAGGGATTTTTGTCCACAGTTCGATAATTCTTGCCAGATTCTCCATTGTAACCGCAGGTGCGGGCAACTTATCCAGCTCCTCAATTTCAGCAGCAAGACCGCAGAGCTTACTGCGGATGGTGGCAAGGCGCTCATAATGCTCGTTTTCCGTATCTTCGGTGAGCATACGAAGCTCCAGCTCGTAATCGTCCCGCTCCTTTTTCAGCTCTGCAAGACGGGAGATCTCCTTATTCCGCAAATTCACATCGGAGCAAGCTTCGTCTAAAAGGTCGATGGCTTTATCCGGCAGGAAGCGGTCAGAAATATACCGCTCGGACAGAATGACACACTGGCGGGCAATTTCAGGCGAGATGGTCACACCGTGGAAATCGCCGTAGGTCTTGGCAATGCCCTGCATAATCTGGCAAGCCTCCTCGATGGTAGGTTCTGCGACTGAAACCGGCTGGAAGCGACGCTCCAGGGCGGCATCCTTTTCGATATGCTTGCGGTATTCATTAAAAGTCGTTGCGCCAACCACCTGAATCTCGCCACGGGAAAGGGCGGGTTTTAGAATATTAGCGGCATTCATAGAACCTTCTGCATCACCGGCACCCACAAGATTGTGGACCTCATCGATCACGAGAATGATATTGCCGCAGGCCTTGATCTCACCTATCAGACTCTTCATACGGCTCTCAAACTGGCCTCTAAACTGGGTGCCCGCCACCAATGCAGTCAGATCCAGCAAAAATACCTCTTTATTACGGAGCTTGTAGGGCACATCCCCCTTTGCGATCCGCTGAGCAAGCCCTTCTGCAATGGCGGTTTTACCAACGCCGGGCTCACCAATTAAGCAGGGGTTGTTCTTTTGGCGGCGGTTGAGAATTTGGATAACACGTTCTGTCTCCACATCCCGTCCAATGACCTTATCCAGCTTTCCCTCCCGGGCGCGACCAGTGAGGTCCATACAATAAGCATCCAAAAACTTATGCTTATTGCCACCTTTCTTCTTTTTCGGCTCTTCCGGCTCTTCCTCTGGCTTTCCCTCTCTTTTTGCAGGCAGGTTGCCGCCGAACATCTGATTGAGCAGCGGGAAGGTAGCGGTGCGGCTTTCGCTTTCGTCCTCCCCTGCTTCATTTTGTCCAAACATACTGCTCATCTCATCGCTAAGTTCGTCCAACTCATCCTCGGAAATGCCCATTTGCTTCACCACTTGGTCAATTTGGGGCACACCTAACTGCCGGGCGCAGCGCAGACAGAAGCCTTCATTTAATGTGTTGCCGTTTTCAATTTTGGTAATAAAAACCACAGCCACATTCTTTTTACATCTTACACACATCTTAGGTTGCATAGTTTTCCTCCTTGCCTGTTGGGTAGTACCCACCAAGCGTTAACCGGGACATTCAAATTTGGTTACACCGTCATCATACCAAAGGTGGGTCATATAAAGACCCCCTGCAGGCACCGTAGGCCCGGCAGCCGTACGGTTGCCTTCCTGCAAAATTCTGCCAATTTCCTCCGGTGCAAATTTACCCTCTGCAGCATAGACAATGGTACCTGCCATTGCACGCGCCATATTGTATAGAAAGCCATTGGCGCACACTCTTAAATAGAGCAGATCCCCCTGCCTCTCTACATTATAGTAATATACTGTGCGGACCGTGGATTTTACATCCGTACCCACAGAACGGACTGCGGCAAAATCGTGGGTTCCCACAAACTGGTCTGCCGCACGCTGCAAAACCTTCTCGTCCAAATGGCGGGGATAGAACCAAGCGCGATTGACATAGAAGGGGTCACGGACCCGGGAATTATAGATAATATAGGTATATTCCTTCCGCGCACAGGAGCCAATGGCATTAAAGTCCTCGTGAACATCAAAAGCCTTTGTCACCACCACATCCGCAGGCAGATGGGTGTTTAAGGCATAAGGCAGCCGATCCACCGGGATCGTAGAAGTGGTCTTAAAATTTGCCACATAACATTTTGCGTGAACACCGGCATCCGTACGTCCGCAGCCGGTTACATGGACCGGGTGTCCCACTACTTTTGCGGCCGCCTTTTCCAAGGTCTCCTGCACGGTGGGCAGGTCCTTTTGCATCTGCCAGCCGTGGAAAGCAGTACCAAGGTAGGATAAATACAGCGCTATATTTCGCATAAATTCCTCACAAACCAAACACAGACAGCGCAATGACTGCCGCCAGCAAAACTGCGCCCACACCAAAGGCACAGAAATCTCTTCCGCAGTAGTGCATCTGCTTCATTTTCGTTCTGCCCTCACCGCCCTGATAGCAGCGGCACTCCATCGCCGTTGCCAGCTCATCGGCCCGGCGGAAGGCGCTGATAAATAGCGGCACCAAAATAGGCACCAAGGCTTTGACTTTTTCCATCAGCTTACCGCTTTCAAAGTCAGCACCTCTTGCTTTCTGCGCAGAAATAATCTTATCCGTCTCCTCAATAAGCGTGGGGATAAACCGAAGAGCGATACACATCATCATAGAAAGCTCATGGACCGGCAGGTGGAGCTTTTTAAGGGGGCTGAGCAGCGCTTCCAAGCCATCTGTCAGCGCGATGGGTGACGTAGTATAGGTCAGCATAAAGGTGGCAGATACAAGCATCAGGATCCGCATCACCATAAAAAATGCACGAATGATACCGCCGGTGGTGACAGTTATTCCCCAAAAAGACAGCAGTACAGTGCCTTCCGCGTAAAAGAACAGGTTAAGCATTCCCGTAAAAACCAAAATAAAAATCATTGGCTTCATACCCCGCAGCAAGGATTTTGGGGGGATCCGGGAAATTGCGACAACCAAGATTAAAAATACAAAGCAAAGGCCATAGGAAATCCAGCTAACAGCACTAAACAGCGCAATAATATAGACGATCAGCATCACAAGCTTGGTGCGCGGATCTAACTTGTGAACAGGTGAATTTCCCGGGAAATACTGTCCGAGCGTAATGTCTTTGAGCATATTATTTCCCCTCCTTTAATCTTAGAAGGGCTTTTGCGGCCTGCTCTGTAGTATAAACCGCAGGAACATCCAGTCCAAGCTTTTTCAGTTCCAAGAATACCCGTGTTACATCGGGAATATCCAGTCCCATCCGGAGAAGCTCTTCTGCACGGGCAAACACCTCATCCGGTGTACCGTCCATTGCAAGCTTACTGCCGTTCATAACCAACAGACGATCTGTCAGCCGCGCCACATCGTTCATAGAGTGACTGACCATGATAACGGTGGCGTTTTTCGCCTTGCGGTAGTCTTCAATGTTTTTGAGAATTTCTTCCCTTCCCTCCGGATCAAGGCCGGCAGCCGGTTCGTCGAGAATCAGCACCTCCGGTTCCATCGCAATCACACCTGCAATGGCGACACGGCGCTTCTGTCCGCCGGAAAGGTCAAAAGGAGACGATAGCAGCTGCTTTTCTGTCAGTCCTACGAAGCCGGCAGCTTCCCGGACGCGACGGTCGATCTCCTGCTCGGAAAGACGCATATTTTTCGGGCCAAAGGCAATGTCCTTATATACTGTCTCTTCAAAAAGCTGATACTCCGGGTATTGAAACACAAGACCCACGCGGAAACGGGCCTGCCGGGTAGTCGCCTTATCTTTCCAAATATCCACACCATCGAGCAGCACCTTACCTCCAGTAGGCTTCAAAAGTCCATTGAGCTGCTGAATGAGCGTGCTTTTGCCCGAGCCGGTGTGACCAATAATACCCACAAACTCGCCTCGTTGGATGGAGAAGGAAACGCCATTAAGGGCAGTATGTTCCCAGGGCGTTCCTCCGCTGTATATATATTGTAAGTCTTCGACCTGTATGATCGGTGTCACGATATTCCTCCTAAGGGTCAGACCTGCTTCTTGAAGGTTTCAAACAGTATCTGCGCGCATTGATTGGGGTCTAATTCGGTTAAGGGCAGCTCGTAGCCCTGCTGATTCAGCGCATAGCACAGCTCCACCGTTTCCGGAGAGGCAAGGCGCAAATTATGGAGCATCTCAACTTGAGAAAAAACCTCTTGGGGCGTGCCGTCCAGGGTGATCTTTCCCTCGTGCAGTACCACGACCCGCTGCGCCTTTGCCGCCTCGTCCATATGGTGGGTAATAAGCACCACGGTAATGCCCTTTTCTTTGTTTAACTTCGTAATGGTGTCTATGACCTCTCGCCTGCCCTTGGGGTCAAGCATAGCGGTGGGCTCGTCGAGGACAATGCATTTCGGCTCCATTGCAATAATGCCTGCAATGGCAACGCGCTGCTTCTGTCCACCGGAAAGGAGATGAGGCGCATGCGCCCGGTAATCGTACATACCGACCTGCTTCAGTGCACCGTCCACACGCGCGCGGATCTGGCTGCTTTCCACACCCAGGTTTTCCGGACCGAAGGCCACATCCTCCTCTACCACATTGGCAACGATTTGGTTATCGGGATTCTGGAACACCATACCCACATTTCTGCGGATGGCAATTTGCAGGTTTGGGTCGGATGTATCCATACCGCAAACGTGTACCTTGCCACCACTGGGCAGCAAAATGGTATTAAAATGCTTGGCAAGGGTAGATTTTCCGCACCCGTTGCCACCTAAAACCGCCACAAAGCTGCCTTCCTCAACCGCAAGGCTAAGGTCCGTAAATACGGTAACGCCGGGCGTGTCTTCCACGCCCGGATAGGTGTATGATAAATTTTCGACAGTAATCGCCTTACTCACGTTTTTCCTCCTAAGGTGTCCATCTGCCGGTAGCACCGCAAGGCAGAATACGCCCGCCGTTGGTTACAGGCAGACCAAGCTCGCCCACATCGGTCTTGCCGCCATAGGTCGCCCCAAATACCACGTCCGACGCATAGCCTACCGCGCTGGGGGCAAGGCCGGTGGTATAAGAATTGATGATCACAAAAAGCGGGTTATCTGTCAGCAATTTCGCGGTTTCCAGCAGGAAGGGATAAAAGCTGGTCTCCATCTTCCAAATTTCCCCGCTGGGACCCCGACCGTAGCTGGGCGGATCCATAATGATGCCGTCGTACCGCCGTCCTCGGCGGATCTCCCGCTGAATGAACTTGCCGCAGTCGTCCACGATCCAGTGGATGGGCTTGTCTGCAAGGCCGGAGGCAATGGCATTTTCCTTTGCCCACTGGACCATACCCTTAGAGGCATCTACGTGGTAGACCTCCGCACCACCGGCAGCAGCCGCAAGCGTTGCGCCACCGGAATAGGCAAAGAGATTCAGCACCCGCACAGGACGGCCTGCGCCCGCCACCTTCTCCCGGATATAGTCCCAGTTGGCGGCCTGCTCGGGAAATACGCCTGTATGCTTAAAGTTCATAGGCTTTACGTTAAATGTCAAATAGTCCCGGTAGCGGATCTGCCATCGCTCCGGAAGGCTGTGATCAGACCAGTGTCCGCCACCGGTAGAAGACCGGAGATACCGGGCATCGAACTTTTTCCAGCCCGGGTGGGTGTGGGGCGTATTCCAAATGACCTGGGGATCGGGGCGCACAAGGACATACTTTCCCCAGCGCTCCAAGCGTTCCCCATCGGAGGTGTCCAGCACCTCATAATCCTTCCATAAATCGGAGATCCAAATCATAGTTACTCCTTATGCGGCGGGTTCCGTGCCGCCGGGCAGATACTGATTCATATAGGCTTCCCAAGCCTGCTTCGTATGGGTGGTGCAGTGCTTACAGGGGGCGGTATTGCCCGGATACTGCAACGCACCGCCAACCGTAAAGCCTCTAAAGGGCACAGGTGCCCCATTTTCGTCTACTTGATAGACATAGGCCTTTTCATAAAACTGCTCCCAAAGTCTGTGGGGAATGACGGCATTAATGTCGTCAATATCCTTTTGGGTCATCTTCAGCAGTGCCATCTGCTGTACCACCGCGGGCGCAAAGCCAGTAGCGGGGTCCAGATTCTCTACCATAGAAAACAGCGTGCAGTATTCATTTGCGACGCCACCGCCGGTGGTGCAGTAATTGACAGTCATATGCTTGTCGCAGTATTCGGTAGGCGCATCTTCGGGATAGACCTTTGCCGTCTTAACCCGGGTAAAGTCACTGCTCTGCCGTACATCGTGATAGCAGGCGGAGGTTGCCAGCTTGCCGCTGTCAAGGCAGACCGTTACATCTACCATCTTATTTTCATCATAGAGAGGGATGTTGGGTTTTCCCTCGTGGAGCGGCCGCATCACGTTACGCCACATACGGGAAGCAGGGTTATAAGAGCCGTTTGCAAGGGTAATGCTCTCAGGATGATCATAGCCACACCAAACCGCCGCTGTATAGTAGCCACTAAAGCCACAGAACCAGCGGTCGCGCCAGCTGGAGGTAGAACCGGTCTTACCGCCCACATCCATACCGGAAAGGGCCGCACCGGAACCGGTACCGCGATTGACAGCGTTGACGAGGCAATAATTCATATAGGTAACAGCCTTATCACTGAGGATCTCCCGGCTTTCCTGGTCCTTTTCAATGAGCTTGTTGCCATTACTGTCGTAAACACGCAGGAAGGTACGGCCTTCCCGCCAAACACCACCGTTGGCAAAGGTAGCATAAGCACAGGTCATATCCCGGACGGTGATACCCTTGGTCTGCGCACCCAACGCCAAAGGACCGTAGTCCTTATCCGTCTGTACCCAGCCGGAGGAGGTGACGTTGGCATCTATGAGGGTAGACATACCGAACTTATATTTTGCAAACTCGTAGGAATAACTAATGCCGATGCCGTCCAACGTATTGGCGGCAGCTGCGTTAACCGAGTCCTCCACTGCTTCAAAAATGGTACGTTTATATGAGAATTCGCGGGTATCGTTATTGGGCCATACACTGTTGCCGTTATATTGCAGCGGTTTGTCGTAAACCACTGTTGCGGGATTAATGGCACCAATTTCAAAAGCAGGCGCATATACGGAAATGGGCTTAATGGAAGAACCGGACTGCAGTCGCACCAAGGCGCGGTTCCATGCATCGTATTCCGCCTTTTCACCGACGCCGCCGGCAAGGGCCACAATATCGCCGGTGCGGTTATCTACAACGACGATAGAAGACTGTAGCTGCTGACCGCTCTTGGTATCGGGGATATAATCAAGGTTTCCGTAAATCTCATCTACCTGTGCCTGCACCACAGGGTCCATTGTGGTATAGATATGATAACCGCCGCGGCGAATCAGCTCCATATAGAGCGTTTCGGTCGCACTGTTCCATTCTACGTTGGCAAGCTCCGCCATCTCCTTGGCCAAATCTTCCAGTACCGTTTCTGTAAACCAGGAATATACACCCTGATTGGAAACCTGCTCCAAGACCACCTTCGTGTTGCACTTGGGGCAGAAGTAATCTTCGCCCTCAAGACGGAAATTTGCTGCAACATCACGATATCCACATGCCTCGTTGGGGCAAGTGTTGAGACGCTCCTCCATGGTAACACCGGATTCGAAGACCATCTCCTGTGCGATCGCCACGTCATACTCTTCCTTGGTGATCCAGCCCTGATTGCACATTTCTTTCAGGACGATCGTCTGACGCTCCCGATTACGCTCTCTGCCGGTCTTGCCGCCTTCTTCAAAGGCTTTACGATAGGGATCAAAAATCGAGGGGTTATTGGTAATACTAATCAGGCTGGCGCATTCCGCTGTTGTCAGCAGTTCCAGCTCTTTACCGAAGTAATACTCTGCCGCACTTCGTACACCGTTGTAACCGTTGCCGAAATAGACAGTATTCAGATATAGCTCAATAATTTGATCTTTTGTGCTGGTGCGCTCTACACAAACCGCACGGAAGATTTCCATCACTTTACGCTGAACGGTAAAGCTATTCTCACCGGTCAGATTTTTAATGAGCTGCTGTGTCAGAGAAGAACCGCCGGCGGTGCCACCGCCGAAGAACATACCTGCACAGGCCTTGATGGTGGTAAACCAGTCAACGCCCTGATGTTCATAAAAGCGCTTATCTTCAATAGCCACCGTAGCATGGATCAAATCCTCCGGCATGTCCTCCAAGTCCGCCCACTGGCGCTTGGTATTGGAGTAAACCCGCTGGAGAGGCTGAATTTTCCCGTCCGCATCCACATAATAAAGGAAGGAAGACATATCCAGCGTAAAGTCGTCCAAGTTCAGGTCCGCATTGGGCAGAATATCCTCTTCCAGATAATCGCCTACGATACCCACAAGCACAAATGCGCAAACGCCGCAAATCAGCACGACAGTAACTGCAGCGCCGGCAACGATCTTGAGTACAGAAAAAATCGCCATCCATATTTTATATAAGATACGCAACGCCTTAGGGGGCTCCCAACTTTGGGGTTCGTTTCCTCTGTGATTTTCAGGCATAATTGTTACCTCCATATTCTACGATCCAAAAGAATCGGCCAAGTGCATTTTCTAAAAATTGCATATAAGCATACCATCATACGTATCATTATAGCATACCCCATAAAAAAACGAAAGACCCAATTTATAAATATTTAATGAATTTCCGGGAAAACTTTCTTTGGCAGGAGGCGAAAGAATGAAGAATTTACGGAATATTCTCTTGATACTACTCCTAATATTGTATTTAGGTGTATATGACGGCAAGGTGGCACTCCTCAGGGGCGGGCATCGCGTGCCGGTACAGGTCTACGAGCACGATGCTTCCCTCTATCCCCCGGAAGCGCAAAGGGTTTTGGAAGACGGAATCCCCATTCGAAATCAGCGCCATCTGAATGAACTGCTGGAAGCATACCTTTCCTGACAGATTCCTCTTGATTTTCCTCGGTCGATATTGTATAGTAAGTACAGAGAAAAAGACAGGAGGAAACAGTATGTTCGGTTCTGATTTTATGACCATAGTCGACGAAGACGGCACCGAGTACGAGCTGGAGGTGCTTGCTTCTGTTGAATACGCCGGCGCAACCTATCTTGCGGTAATCCCCGCAGGAAACGAAGAGGAAGGATTGCCCGAAATCAGCATACTCAAGTCTGAAGATGACGAAGACGGTGAGCCGCTGCTGTGTGCCATTGAGGATGAAGACGAGCTCAATGCAGTCAACGACCTCATTATGGCCGAGCTTTACCCTGAAGAGGAAGAAGAATAAGTTTTGCAGCCTGCTTGGTACGTGGCGCGTCCTTTTGGACCCACATTTTATAATCGGGAAGTTAGACTTCTGCACTGGATTGCAGACCTCCCGCCCACGCTTAGACGATGGGCGGACGTTGGGAGCAGCTAAGGTGCAGAGCGGCTACCCACCTGCCATTCGTGCAGGTCATAAATGGGCGCGTACGGCCAAAGCGGGTTTAGGGGTGTCGTGAAAACGGCACCTCTTTTTAATTGACAATTGACAGTTGATAGTTGACAGTTAAGGATCACCTCCCAAGCTGTCATTCTGAGCGTGGTGCTCCGCACCATCATACATCGCCGTAGGGGCGACCATCGGTCGTCCGTTCCGTACTACCAACACCGCAAAACCTTGAAACATCGCTGACGAGCAATGCTCGCCCCTACAGTTTAAAATCTGTCTGTGTCGAAAACACCATAATTGACAATTGACAGTTGATAGTTGACAGTTAAGGATCACCTCCCAAGCTGTCATTCTGAGCGTGGTGCTCCACACCATCATACATTGCCGTAGGGGCGACCATTGGTCGTCCGTTCCGTACTACCAACACCGCAAAACCTTGAAACATCGCTGACGAGCAATGCTCGCCCCTACAGTTTAAAATCTGTCTGTGTCGCAGACACCATAATTGACAATTGTCCATTGTCAATTGATAAAAATATGTGAGAATTTTGTAAAATTTTGCAAGTTGCAATAATAATACTTGCATCATTGAAAAAAATAGGTTATAATCCCATAGAAATGCAAACCCCAACGCATATTACTTATACGAGAGGAATTGAATTATGAGCGCATCCAATAAGAAAAAGCTCCGCAAGGAGCAAATCACCGCTAAGATGACTGAGCGTCAGACCCAAGAGCAAAAGGAAGCTAAGCAGTTAAAGCGGTACACTGCTGCATTTATTTCCGTTATCGCTATCGTTCTGGTAGCTGCCATCGGCATTGTTGCCGTCCGTGGCGTTGTCCAGTCCGGTATGCTGCAGAAAAAGTCTGTAGCTGCTGTCGTTGGCGGCAAGGAGCTTAATGCCGTTGAGCTGAGCTACTACTATTTTGACGCAATTGATAAAGCCTACTCCGAATGGTACAACCAGTACGGCTCAAACACAGCTACCTACCTGCAGATTTTGGAAGGTTTGGACGTGAACAAGCCTCTGGAAGATCAGATTGCTGACTCTAAGACCAACAAGACTTGGGCAGACCACTTTGTAGAGACTGCACTGGAAAATGCAAAGCGCACCTACCTGCTGTGTGACCTTGCCAAGAAGGCAAACTTCAAGCTCAGCGAGGATGACGTCAAGGCGATCGACAGCCAGATCTCCATGCAGCAGCTTTACGCCGTCTACTACTACGGCTACTCCGATTTCAATAAGTATCTGGGCTCCACTTACTGCTACGGTGCAAATGAAGAAAGCTTCCGCACCTACCTGGAGCAGAATCAGCTGGCCGAGGCCTATCTCGCCCACTACACCGAGAGTCTGAGCTACACCGATGCACAGATTACTGAGTACGTCAAGGACAAGCTCACCGACTACAACAGCTACACCTATAGCTCCGTATATCTGAGCTACACCTATTTCCTGGGTGAAGGCACCAAGGATGACAAGGGCAACGTAACCTACACCGATGCTGAGCGGGATGCCGCCCGTGCAAAGGCTAAAGAAGTTGCAACTAATCTGCTGTCCGCAAAGACCTTCGAGGATCTGGAAAAGGCTGTCAAGGCTTTGGATATCAACAAAGACAAGGAAAACGCAAAGGCCACTAACAACAAGAATGTAATCGGCTCCAAGCTCCCCGGTCTGATGAAGGATTGGATCACCAGTGGCGACCGCGTTAAGGGTAACAACTCCGTCATTGTAAACGAGTACACCCCCACCGATGACAACAAGGACGACGGCAAAGAGCCCGAGAAGGTCATCAACGGCTACTATGTTGTTTTGTTTGACAGTGTTAACGACAATAAGGTTCCCACCGTTGACGTACACCACCTGCTTAAGCAGTTCAAGGGCGGCACTAAGGGTGAGGACGGCAAGACCACCTACACCGATGCCGAGAAGAAGACCGCTAAGGAAGCTGCTGAGAAGCTGCTGAAGGATTGGGAAGCTATGGAAGGCGGCAAGACCTTAGAGAACTTTAAGAAGCTGGTGGAAAAGAACACCGACGACACCGCTTCCGCAGCAACCGGCGGTCTCTATGAGAACATCTCCTACGATCAGAACCTTGTTGAGCCTTTCCTCAACTGGTGTATCGACGAGAACCGCAAGGTCGGTGATGTAGAGATCGTTGAGACCGAATACGGCTACCACATTATGTACTTCGCAGAGCGCAACGAAATGAGCTACCGCGATCTCCTCATTACCAACGATATGCGTACTGAGGATTCTAAAAAGTGGTATGACGAGCAGTTCAAGACCATTACCGGTTCTCTTAAGGATCTGGAGTGGATCGCAACTGACGCTACCATCGGCTCCCGCTAAAATGCATAAAGTCACCTCCTGTGGAGAAAATTTCCACAGGAGGTGTTCTTTTTGCAAGTTAATAAAAAATACGGTCTTTGGATCGCCGGTGCGGCCGCCGGTGCAGTCGCCGGTCTCTTTGGTGCAGGCGGTGGAATGGTGCTGGTTCCACTGCTGTCTATGCTGACGGATTTAGAGGAGGATGAAGTCTTTCGGGCATCCGTGTCGATCATTTTACCCATCTGCGTGGTAAGTATCATAATGACCCCCTACTATCCTCCCCTCTTTACGGTACTGCCTTATCTGCTGGGCAGCTGCGTGGGCGGTTTGCTTGCCCCAAGGATCGTACGGCATATTCCAACGCTTTGGCTCCACCGTGCGCTGGGAATCCTGATCATATGGGGAGGTATTCGATATTTATGGCCCTGATTGCCTTTTTCGCTGCCGCCTTTTGTGGCACACTTGCGGGAATGGGCTTAGGAGGCGGCAGCCTGCTGATCCTCTATCTGACCGCTGTTGCAGGCTTCACCCCTGCTTCTGCACGGGGAATCAACCTGCTCTTCTTCCTGCCCGCCGCGCTGCTTGCTACTCTGTCCCATATTCGTCAGGGCACATTACCTATAAAAAAGGTAATGCCCGCCGTATGGGCGGGCATCGTTTTTGCTGCGATATTTTCCTTTATCAGCGGGATATTAGATATTGCACTACTGCAAAAGCTATTCGGAGTCCTTCTTTTGGCAACAGGTCTTAAGGAGCTTTTTTACCGTCCGCGGAAGGCTAAGTAACCCTCTAAAATCAGCGAGGCAGCCACTGCGTCCACCGTATCCTTCCGTTTTTTGCCATGATAATTATGGTCGGACAGGATGCGGTGGGCTTCTACTGTCGTCCAACGCTCGTCCCACATTTTGACCGGCAGTCCGGTTGCTGCCTCCAATTTTCCGGCAAACTCGCGGCATAACTCTGCACGGGGTCCTTCGCTTCCGTCCATATTTCGTGGCAGCCCCACAACGATCTCCCCAATTTGATTCTCTTTCGTAATTTCCACAAGAGAGGCGATCAGTTTCTCCTGCATTCTGCCGTGAATGACCCGTGTTGAACCGGTCAAGGAGCATAATAAATCGGAAATAGCAACACCTGTCCGGACATCACCGTAGTCAATAGCCATAATTCGCATATAATTTCCCTGCTTTCTATAATTTCAGACCCATTATAACCTATAAATTACAAAAAATAAAGGAAAAAGTTATTGACTTTTCTACCCCCCGTGTGGTAGAATGTCTCTACCTGTGAAAAAGGGCTTTTTTTGTGCGCCCATTTTCAGCTTCGGGCGGTTATTTGTAGTTGACCGCATACTAAATTTTTCATAGCCGGAGTGATACAGGGAGGCAATTTAAGGAGGTGCCGTTATGCGCGTTAAAGTCACTTTGAGATGCTCTGAGTGCAAGCAGAGAAACTACAACACCATGAAGAACAAGAAGAATGACCCCGATCGTCTTGAGATGAAGAAGTATTGCAGATTCTGCAAGAAGCACACCGTTCACAACGAGACTAAGTAAGGAGAGACCCAAATGGCAGAAGTAAAAAAGGAAAACTGGTTCAAAAGAGCCATCGGTGCCATCGGTCGTTACTTCCGTGAGCTCCGCAGCGAGCTTAAGAAGGTCGTATGGCCCACCCCCAAGCAGGTCGTAAAGAACACTTTGATCGTCGGCGCGTGTGTACTCGTCGTTGGCGTATTCATCTGGATCTTTGACTTCGTTGCTCGGTTCGGCGTTGATGAACTTATCAAAGCCTTCCATTGATAAAGGAGTAAGCTATGGCTGAAACTGCAAGATGGTATGTCGTACAGACCTATTCCGGCTACGAAAATACCGTCAAAGTCACCATTGAAAAGACTGTACAGAACCGGCAGCTGCAGGACGTGATCCAGGCCATCTCCATCCCTATGGAGACTGTCACCGAGATCACCGAAAACGGCACAAGCAAGACTTACGACCGTAAGCTGTATCCCGGCTACATCTTTGTGAAAATGGTGTATAGCGACGATACCTGGCACGTGATTCGCAACGTTCGCGGTACTGCAGGTTTCGTAGGCGCACCCGGAAGCCGTCCCCTCCCTCTGTCCGAGGAGGAGGTTTACGAGATGGGCATCGAGAAGCGGGAAATCGTTGTCAACTATGCAGTTGGCGACACAGTCCGTATTCTGGACGGTCCCCTCACCTCTTTCACCGGCACGGTGGATGCAATCGAGGTGGACAACAATTTGGTCAGCGTAGTGGTTTCTATGTTTGGCCGAGAGACTTCTGTCGAGTTTGAGCTCGATCAGGTAGAAGTCGTATCCCAATAACGCATCGGGCCGTAAATCGGCCGGAACGTGGGAGGGGCGAGATGCCCCGAAAGAAGTGCGCAAAGCGCATCATTACCACATTTTATTCAGGAGGTGCTTAAAATGGCACAGAAAGTTACCGGTATTATCAAACTTCAGATCAACGCTGCAAAAGCAACTGCTTCGCCCCCTGTTGGTCCTGCTCTGGGTCAGCACGGCGTTAACATCGCAGCATTTATCAAGGAATTCAACGCTCGTACCCAGGCGATGGAAGGCTACAAGATCCCCGTAGTCATCACTGTCTACGCTGACCGTAGCTTCACCTTCATCACCAAGACTCCCCCCACTCCCCTGCTGGTCCTGAAGGCTCTTGGCCTGGACAAGGGCAGTGGCGTTCCCAACAAGCAGAAGGTTGGCACCATCACCCGCGCTCAGGTTACTGAGATTGCTAAGACCAAGATGCCCGACCTGAACGTAAACTCTCTGGAAGCTGCCGAGAGCCAGGTTGCCGGCACTTGCCGCTCCATGGGCATTACCGTCGTTGACTAATTGATAAATCGCTGTCCGGGGAGTTGCCCCGGCAATGTGGGAGGATTATTCCGCATCACCACTTTAAGGAGGATAATTTAAGTGTTTAGAGGCAAAAAGTATCAGGAAAGCGCGAAGCTGATTGACCGCGCTGTTCAGTATGACCCCACCGAAGCCCTGGAACTGGTTGTGAAGGGTGCTTCCGCAAAGTTCGATGAAACTGTCGAGCTGCATATTAAGTTAGGCGTTGACTCCCGTCACGCTGACCAGCAGGTTCGTGGCGCAGTTGTTCTGCCCAACGGTACCGGCAAGACCGCACGTGTTCTGGTTTTCGCTAAGGACGCAAAGCTGGACGAAGCACTGGCTGCAGGCGCTGACTACGCAGGCGGTATGGAGCTGGTCGAGAAGATCACCAAGGAGAACTGGTTTGAGTTCGACGTTGTTGTTGCTACCCCCGACATGATGGGTATTGTCGGTCGTTTGGGTAAAGTTTTGGGCCCCAAGGGTCTGATGCCCTCCCCCAAGGCCGGTACCGTTACCCCCAACGTCACCGCTGCTGTTCAGGAAATCAAGGCTGGTAAGGTCGAGTACCGTCTGGACAAGACCAACATCATTCACTGCCCCATCGGCAAGGTTTCCTTCGGCGCTCAGAAGCTGACCGAGAATATGGACACCCTGATCGGTGCTGTTGTGAAGGCTAAGCCCGCTGCAGCAAAGGGTCAGTATATCCGTTCCTGCGTCGTCGCTTCCACTATGGGCCCCGGCGTTAAGGTTTCTACCAGCAAGTATATCTAATGCCTAATAAAAAGACCGCCTACTGGCGGTCTTTTTTAATGCGGAATGCGAAATGCAGAATGAACAATTGTAGTGTCCTCTGACGCGGACGGATTTAGACCCTCCCCTCTGGGGAGGGTGGATTTTGCGAGGAACGCGCAAAAGACGGGTGAGGTTTTATCTCATCCACCGCTACGCGGTCCCCCTTCCCCAAAAGGGAAGGTTTGCTGGCCATACAGTTTTTGCTATCATACCATTTGCTTTTTCTGTGGCGATATGGTAAGATATGTGAACGCGAGGTGATTTTGAGTGCAAAAATTCTTAGAATACTGGCCCCTGATTTTATCGCTTGTCCTATTTGTGATCTCCGTGAGCATCTTTCTTCATTGGAACAACACAGCCCTGCAGGTTACAGAGTATAGTATCCATTCCAAACGGATTCCCGAAAGCTTTGATGACTTTAAGATCGTCCAGATCTCCGATCTGCATAATACCCAGTTTGGCAAGGATAATTGCCATTTGCAGGAAAAGCTTCTTGCCCTCTCGCCGGACATTATCGTCATAACCGGTGACATTGTGCAAGCCTCCCCTAAGGAAAAAGCCCTGCAATTTGCACGTCAGGCAGTGGCGATTGCCCCTACATACTATGTACCCGGCAATCACGAGCACCGAATGGATTATGAATCCCTCTTTGCTGACCTTCAAACGATCGGCGTAACTGTTCTGCGAAATCAAAATGTCGCCCTTAAAAACGGCGATGAAATCATCCGTCTTGCCGGTATTGAAGATCCTATATTTGATCCCGACGCATCTGTGGAAGATCGTCTGCTGCCACTAATACAGAAAGACACATACAACATTCTTCTCTCACACCGTCCGGAATTGTTTGACTGCTATATAACCTGCGGTGTGGACTTAGCCTTCACCGGGCACGTCCATGGCGGACAGTTCCGGCTTCCCTTTATCGGCGGGCTATATGCGCCGAATCAGGGTATCTTCCCAAAATATGATGCAGGTATTTATACAAGTGGAAATGCAAATATGGTCGTCAGTCGCGGCCTCGGCAACAGTTCTTTCCCCTTCCGTCTTTTTAATCGCCCGGAAATTGTGTCAGTTACACTGAAAAGCATAAAATAATTACTGTTTTTCGCGAAAAAAATGTTGACAAAGGGACGCTTAACTGCTATAATGCATCTGTTGCCAAAGACAGCAGGTGCCGCAAGGCGTAAATCCTGCCGAGGTTGCGTGAATTCGTTATGTAATTTTCGTGTCCTTCTGTCTTTTTGGCAGAAGGACATTTTTTCTTTCGGAGGTGAAATCTCAATGCCCAACGCAAAGGTTCTTGAAAGCAAGAAGGCAGTGGTTGAGACTCTGACCGGCAAGATCAAGGAAGCTTCTTCCGTGGTTTTTGTTGACTATAAGGGTATCACCGTTGCTCAGGATACCGCGCTGCGTAAGCAGTTCCGTGATGCCGGTGTAGAATACACCGTTGTTAAGAACACGCTGACCAACTTCGCAACTAAGGAGCTTGGTTATGACTTCTCTAACGTCCTCAACGGCACTACCTCTATGGCAAGCACTACCGGTGATCCTATCGCCCCTGCTCGTATCGTATGCGAGTTTGCTAAGAAGAATAAGCTCCCCCTGTCCATCAAGGGCGGTATCGTAGAAGGCTCTGTCCTGTCTGCTGAACAGCTCAATGGCTTCGGTGAACTGCCCAGCAAGGATGCTCTCGTGGCTCAGGTTCTGGGTACCTTCCTGGCTCCTATTTCCAGCTTGGCCTTCGTTCTGGATCAGATCCGTATTCAGAAGGACGGCGGCGCTCCTGCAGAAGCTGCAGAAGCTTAATTTCGTAAACACATCAACATTATTACAAACATAATTTTAGGAGGAAATTAACAATGGCAAGTGAAAAGATTACTGCCCTGGTCGAGGAAGTAAAGACTCTGACCGTTTTGGAACTGGCTGAGCTGGTTCACACTCTCGAGGATGTTTTCGGCGTTTCTGCCGCTGCTGCCGCTGTCGCTGCACCCGCTGCTGCTGCTGTCGAAGTTGAGGAGAAGACCGAGTTTGACGTTATCCTGAAGGACGCTGGCGCTTCCAAGCTGAACGTCATCAAGGTTGTCCGCGCTGCTACCGGCCTGGGCCTGAAGGACGCTAAGGATCTGGTTGACAACTGCCCCAAGACCCT
>SVLZ01000039.1 GCA_015067665.1 Oscillospiraceae bacterium
CCGACCAGCGGCTGACAGAGATCGGCGCGAAGATCGGTCTTGTGCCGGAGGAAAGAAGACGGCAGGTGGAGGAAAAATATGACCTTGTCCGTCGGGAGCTGCAAAGACTCGAAAGCACCGGCGTGGCAACCAGTCCCGCGCTAAATGAAATGCTGAGCCGGTACGATTCCACCCCTGTTGCCCAATCGGCACGGCTTGCAGACCTGCTCCGCAGACCGCAAGTGACGTATGCGGATTTGGCACCCTTTGATAGAAATCGCCCGGAATTGCCTCTTGCGGTGACGGAGGCGGTGGAAATTCAGATCAAATATGCGGGCTACCTTGCCCGGCAGGAAAAGCAGGTGCAGGTCTTTTTGCAGGAGGAAAGCCGCAAATTGCCCCCGGATATCGACTATGAGAAAATAAACGGTCTGCGCTTAGAGGCAAGACAAAAACTGTCGGAAATTCGCCCCGTGTCCATCGGACAAGCCGGCCGCATCTCCGGCGTCAGCCCGGCAGACATCGCGGTGCTGCTCATCTATTTGGAACAGAATAAATAATAAGTCCGCGGCAGGGAATCTCCCTGCCGCGGTTTTTGCTGTCATAGTCACGCCGTAGGGAATGCATTTATGCATTCCGCGTTCTACAGCTGCACCTTGTGGAACGGATGAATCCGTTCCCTGTGCTTGCATTTTTGTTTCTTATATGGTATATTTTAGTCACTACATACTTTTTGCTTTGGAGGAGTAGAAATGAAGAGACAAAATGCATTGTTTATCCTTTTGGTTGTTTGCCTTTTGGCAATCAGTTTTGCCGCCTGCGGCGTTCTTGGCAATACGCCCACAGAGCCGCCCACAGAACCACCCTATACTGAGCCGTCTGTTCCGGAAGAGCCTTTGCCCACAGAAGATCCGGCGGCCGTTCTTTCCTATTTTACCTATGCGGTGGAAAACGGCAATGCCGTCATCACAGATGTAAATGAGGAAATCAGCGGCGTGGTTGCAATTCCCTCTGAAATTGACGGATATAAGGTAACCGCCATTGGCTACGATGCATTTAGAAGCTGCCGTGCCCTTACCGGCATTGTAATTCCCAACACGATGACCCGCATCGGCGAGAATGCCTTTGCGGATTGTGAGAGCTTGCAGGATGTTTATGTTTATAATATGACCGTATGGTGCGGTATTTCCTTTAGTAATCACGAGGCAAATCCCCTGCACCGCAACGGAAAGCTGTATATGAACGGCGCACCGGCAGCCAATATCCGAATCCCGGACAATGTAACAGAGATCCACGACTATGCCTTTGTAAACGGCGATTGCTTGCTCTCCGTAACAGTTGGCAATGGTGTAAAATACATCGGCAAAAATGCCTTCGATGGCTGTGACAGTCTCTTTGCGGTGACATTCGGCAATAGTGTAACGGCTATTGACGATTATGCGTTTCGTAATTGTACCAGTCTCAACAGCATTACACTGCCCGATACCGTGACAGTTATTGACGAACACGCGTTCAGCGGTTGTGTGCGATTAAATTCGGCTACACTCGGCGCGGGGGTAACGATTCTCGGAAAAAGCGCGTTTGAAGCCTGTGAGCGTTTGGTCAGCATCGATATTCCGGATGGCGTGCAAGCGATCAATGAGAGAACATTTTATAACTGTAACCAACTGTCCAATGTCACCGTTCCTGTTGGGGTCACGAGTATTGGCGATTTTGCATTTTTCGGTTGCAGCAGTCTGACCGGCGTGACCATCCCGGACGGCGTCACCAACATTGGTCTTTCTGCGTTTGATGGATGCGGCTTGACAGCGGTGACGATTCCGGACAGTGTGACCAGCATTGGAGATTATGCGTTCAATTTGTGCAAGAGCCTTATGAGCATCACGATTCCATCCAATGTAACCTACCTTGGCAATTCCGCTTTCTATGGCTGCAGCAGCTTGTCCAGTGTGACGATTTTGGAAGGTTTGGTCACAATTAAGAATAAAACATTCGAGGCGTGTTGGAAGCTGACCAGTGTCACGTTCCCTGTTAGTGTTGTACGTGTTGATACTGACGCGTTTTATGATACTTCTATAAAAAATGTGTACTATGCGGGCGATCAAGAGGCTTGGAAGAAGATCAGTTTCGGTAACTTCAACGGTCCTATTAGAGAGGCGACCATTACCTATAATTACTCCGCGTAATTCTGGAAAAATGTAATCCGCGGCAGGGAATCTCCCTGCCGCGGGTTATTCCTTCCCCCGGGGGGAAGGTGGATTTTGCGAGGAACGAGCAAAAGACGGATGAGGAATGCGGGCAGAAATGAATAGGTTTGCAGAATGTATAGACATATGCTTGTGTTTAACACTTCGCCATTCCTCACCCGCCCCTCCGGGGCACCCTCCCCCCGGGGGAGGGGATAAAAAATCCTCCCACCGGGGAGGATTTTTCTTATCTCGTTAAACTCTGCACCTTCTTGGAAAATTCCCGGAGGGGGACCTGCTGACGGGAGGCATCCATTTTCTCCAAGGTTTCTTCCATAATTTTATTCCACTTGGCTGCTGTGACAGTGTCCCGGAGAGGAAAATCTATGTAGGGGCATTCCCGGAAAGGCTTGGAGCCAAACTGCCGGGCGAACGTACTGCTCACACCCAGCGCCAGCGCATAGGGCATAAGGTCAAAGAAGTAATCAGGGTTCTGCTTGGAGATGGCCTCCAAAGATTCACGGGAGACGCGGTTGATATAACGACGGAACCCCAAGATCTGCGCCATAGCATCCTTGCCGTCTTCTGTCCGTCTGCCGCCAAAACAGGCCATCAGTCCCGCTAAAAATTCCAAGGCCACGAAGATAATGCCCACCAACAGCCG
Source organism: Oscillospiraceae bacterium (assembly GCA_015067665.1). Taxonomy (GTDB): domain Bacteria; phylum Bacillota; class Clostridia; order Oscillospirales; family Oscillospiraceae; genus Faecousia. Next base: position 2,830 of record SVLZ01000039.1, read on the forward strand.
CCCGGCAAGCAGGGAGAAGAAAACCCACACGATGGCGAGGATGCTGCTGAAGAACAATTGCCGTCCTTTTCGCAGGAACAGATACGGGACACAATTTTGGATGTGATGGGCGGTAAAATAGCCCAAAAACGCGAATAAAATGCCGATAAAGGACTGAAATGCGCTGCCAAAACCGAGGGCAAGGCCGGTGCCCAATCCCACGAACAGACCGCAAAGGGAAGATAGCGCCCGGAAAATCCGTCGATTGCCGGAGCGCTTGTCTACAAGATGGCGGACAGGCGGCTGCGCGCTCTTAATGCGCTGGGAAAGCAATGCGTAGCGGTAGCCGGAGCAGTCTGCCTTGTCGCTTTTGGTGAAAAGATTTCCGAAGATCTTTTGCTCAAAATCGCTGCGCTCGTTGCCCATATCCATTCGCTTCAGCAGATACACCCGCTCCCGCTCCGGCTTGATCCGCAGATAGCCCAGCTTTGCCCAGTGGAAAACCATCAGGCTCAAATCTGCGCTTTGCAAACTAAGTGCGGTGCCAAGGAGTCCTGCATTAAGTCCCTCGGGAAGGGACACGCTGTCCTTTCGCCGGGGCGGCAGACAGCGCAGCTTCCAGATCCAGTAAAGGAGCGCAAGAACAGCACACACCAGCATACCCACTTGATCAATATCCGAGGAGAAGATCTCCAAAATGGGCTGGGGGAACATTTCTTCTGTTACTTGGAGGGTTAGCAGCAGCGTTTCGTGATCCACAAGCACCTTGGCAGTACTGCCGGTGATAGTGGCCTTATTCATAGAATAGACGATGTCCTTTTCAATATTACTCTGATAGTAGCCGCTTTGGAAGGTGGGGCGTGTATCTACCGCATCCGGGAGGGTCAGGGAGAAGCGGAGATAATCTACCCGGTAAGCGTTGCTGCAAAGAAGCGGCAGCCGCAGCTCTAATGTACCGTTGTCTGTTTTATGTACTACGTCCCGGAGGGTATAGCTAACAGTAAAAGGGAAAGATCCTGTGCCGGTGCCGAACTGATCGGAAAGGGAGATCAGCTTGACGCTTCCCTCGGAAAGTGTGGGAACAGAAACACCGTTGAGGGTAATGGAAACCGCATCTTGCGGAACGGAAAAATAAAAGGCACCGGGGGTGTCCTTGTAAACGGTGGCATTGATCTTCACCTGACAGCTGCTGTCTGCGGAGACGGTAGCTTGGAGCTGCATGGAGGTTTCCCCAGTGGCGGCAGAGGCTTTTGGCGGCAAACAAAAAACTGCCAAAAGCAAAACAACAAATATCAAAACCCGCTTCATAACCCGTCTCCTTTCTGTCGTGATGATACTTTGTTATTTTACCATAGAATAGTCTTGTTGGCAATTGTAAAATCATAAATTCATAATCGTTAATTGACAATGGACAATGGACAATTACGGCGTCTACTTCACGGACATATTTTGAATTTGTCCGCAAGGCGGACACCATAATTATCAATTATCAACTGTCAATTGTCAATTTGCTCTCCGGTTTTCCATATGCCCGGAGTTTACAATGGGCGGTTTAGGATCCTTGGCTTCCCAAGGAATTTTGGGTGTTTCTTTTTCTTTCATAGTCATCCCTCCGTCCTTAATGTCTGCAGAAATTCGAAAAACATACGGTAAAACATTGATAACGGAGACTTTTTATGCTATATTCGTTCCATACAAAACGGAGGAAAGGAGGGGCAATATGCAAAAGCTGATGAAATATATCCGTCCCTTTTGGCTGACCATTCTCTTTGGCCTTGCAATTAAATTCACAGCCACCTATATCGAGCTGCAGATCCCTAAACTGATGCAGATCGTTCTGGACGAAAAAGTGCCTGCAGGACTGGAAAGAGAGATCTACCTTTTTGGCGGACTTATGGTGCTTTGCTCCATCCTTGCAATGGTAATGAATATTACAGCCAACCGCATTGCCTCCCGAACTGCCGGAAAGATCACAAAGCGGCTGCGCCACGAGCTGTTTGACAAACTGCAGCACCTGTCTCCCCGGCAGATGGACGCAGTAACCGTACCCTCTGCGGTATCCCGTCTTACCAGCGACTCCTATAATGTAAACAACTTGATCGTCAGGATCCAGCGCATCGGTGTCCGGGCACCGATTCTGCTTATCGGCGGTATTTTCTCCATGATGACGATGGATGTGCCACTGTCGCTGATCCTCATTGCGTTGCTGCCTTTTATCAGCGTTGTGGTGTATGTGGTGACGAAGAAATCGGTACCTCTTCACCGCAAGACCCACGAACTGCAGGATCGGATCGTGATGATCTCTCAGGAAAATATCACCGGTGTCCGGGTAGTCAAGGCACTCAGCAAGACCGAGTACGAGAAAAAACGGTTCGACGGCGCGGTAGAGGATCGGAACAAGGTCTCTCTGAAAGCGCAAAAGATCACCGGCATCAGCGGTCCACTGACGACGCTTATTTTGAATTTAGGCCTTACGATCCTTGTGGTTGTAGGTGCCTACCGGGTCAATGCAGCCCAGGTTCGCCCCGGTGTGATCGTGGCATTTTTGCAGTATTTCGTGATGATCCTGAATGCGGCGGTTATGGTCACGCGGGTCATCATTATGTGCGCCACCGCGCAAGCCAGTGCCAACCGCATTGCGGAAGTTATGGCGCTCCCGGAGGATATGCTGCTTCTCCCCGGAGAAGAAGCAGAGAAAAATGCGCCCCATATTGCTTTCCGGGATGTGACTTTCAGCTATTCCGGCAAAGGCAACAACTTGGAAAACCTGAATTTCTCCTTGGAAAGAGGACAGACCTTGGGTATTTTGGGCGCTACCGGTGCAGGCAAGAGCACGATCCTTAAGCTGCTTTTGCGGCTTTATGATGTGGATGCCGGCAAAATCCTTATGGATGGCCGGGACATTCGATCCATTCCAAACGAAGAATTGCGGGAAAAATTCGGTGTGGTGTTCCAAAATGACTTTGTAAAAATGACCACCATCGGGGAAAATATCCGCTATTATCGGGAAATTTGCGATGAAGCGCTGCTTTCCGCCATTGCGGATGCCCAAGCGGCGACCTTTGTGGAGGAAAAAGGCGGCTTGACAGGCGCGGTGGATATTCGCGGCAATAATCTCTCCGGCGGTCAAAAGCAGCGGCTGCTGATCAGCCGCGCATTGGCGGGAAAGCCGGAAGTCCTCATTTTGGATGACGCATCTTCTGCCCTTGACTATAAAACCGATGCGCAGCTGCGGCGTGCGCTGCGGCAGAATTATGAAACCGCCACAAAGATCATCGTCGCCCAGCGAATCAGTTCGCTGCGGCACGCAGATCTCATCCTCGTTATGGACGATGGCGCTGTGATCGGTGCCGGTAACCACGAAGCCTTAATGGAAAGCTGCGGAGAATACCGAATGATCGCGCAGGCACAGATGGGCGAGAGAGAGGAGGGTGCGTAATGGCTGGAATACGGGGAAGACTGACCCGAGGAGAGCAAAGCGGCGACAGACGCGGACTCTCCAATAAGCCGGTGGATAAAAGGAAGACCCTCCTGCGTCTTTGGCGGTATTTGGGAAGAAGCCGCTATTTGCTGCTTGCTGCTATTTTCCTCTCCGTTGCAGGCAGTGCCTTGGCCCTTTATGGCCCAAAGCTCTCCGGCATTGCGTTGGATGCGGTGGATCTGGGCGCAGGGAAAGTAGATTTTTCTGTGGTATGGCGCTGTGCCTTTTGGATGGTGGCCTGCTATCTTTTGTCCGCGCTGCTTACCTATTTGCTGCGGATCGCAATGGCTTATCTTTCAAGAGATGTGGCGACCCATATGCGGCGGGATATTTTCGCTAATATGATGCGCCTGCCGGTAGGTTTTTACGATAAAAATCAGGCCGGTGACATTATCAGCATCCTGACCTATGACGTGGACACGGTCAACACCACCATTTCTGCAGATGCGGTGCAGATCCTCCAAAGTGTGGTGACAGTTGTTGTATCCTTCTTAATGATGCTCTCTATTGCACCGGTGTTGGTGCTGATCTTCTGTGTGACCGTTCCACTGACCTTCTTGTTTTCCAAATGGTATGCAGGCTGGACACGGAAGCTGTTTCGGGCGCGCTCTCAAAAATTAGGTGCCCTCAATGGCTTCGTAGAGGAAATGCTCACTGCCCATACCACCACCCGTGCCTACGGCAGGGAAGAGGCCGTGCTCCGGGAGTTTGACGAAAAGAACGACGAAGCCATCAAAGCCTTTACCACCGCCGAGGCCAACGGCACGATGAACGGGCCCATCGTTAATTTTATCAGTAATTTGTCGCTGTCCTTTGTTTGCCTCTTTGGCGCTGTGCTGTTTTACCGCCAGCAGGTGACGCTGGGCAATCTCTCCAGCTTCATTCAGTACTCCCGGAAATTTTCCGGACCAATCAATGAAATCGCGAACATTTTTGCAGATCTCCAAAGCGCACTTGCGGCAGCGGAGCGGGTTTTCGCCCTGATTGACGCGGAGCCGGAAAAAGAGGATGCCATAGATGCCATCGAGTTGGAGACAGTCTTCGGTGATGTGCAATTCCAGCAGGTGGATTTCTCTTACCTGCCGGAAAAGCCCATTATTAAAAAGCTGGATATTCACGCTTCTCCCGGCTCGCTGACGGCAATCGTTGGACATACGGGCGCAGGAAAAACCACGATCATTAACCTACTTATGCGGTTTTACGATGTAGATGGCGGCAGAATTCTGCTGGACGGAAAGGACATCCGGGATATTACGAGAAAGTCACTGCGCAAGGCCTATTCAATGGTTTTGCAGGATACGTGGCTCTTTAACGGCACGATTTTCGAGAATATTGCCTACGGAAAGCCGGACGCAACGCAGGAAGAAGTGGAGCAGGCTGCCAAGGCCGCCCATATCCATGGCTATATCTCCCGTCTGCCGGAGGGGTATAACACCGTTCTTTCCGATAACGGCGCATCCATTTCCAAGGGACAAAAGCAGCTGCTCACCATTGCAAGGGCAATGCTGCTGGATGCCCATATGCTGATTTTGGACGAGGCGACCTCCAACGTAGATACCCGCACGGAGCAAAAAATACAGGATGCAATGCGGCAGCTTATGAAGGGAAAAACCTGCTTCGTCATAGCCCATAGACTTTCTACCATCCGATCGGCAGATAATATTCTCGTGCTGGATCAGGGAGAGGTAGTGGAGCAGGGCACCCACGAAAGCCTCATGGCGCAAAAGGGACACTATTATAAGCTCTACAACGCCCAGTTTGACTCTGCGGGATAAAAAATCGGTGTGCCGCGTTTTGCGGCACACCGAAACTGTTTAGTTAAATCTTACGATCTTGTTGGCGATATGGTAAATAAACGCGGTGATATTCCGGAAAAATTTGCCTTTTGCGGACACAAGGCACAGACCGGTGCCGTAACGTATTTTGTCTGCCCATTTCTTATCAAAGGCGCGGCAATCTGCCCACATAGCTTCTAAATCCGCATCGGACGCATCGGTTTTATTCAGTCGGGTAAAGCAGCAGGCGATGCCGAACATAATAAACAGCTCATGACGCAGATAACGCTTTAATTTTGGCTCGGTTATGTTATCCAAATGGAAGCTTCGGAAGCAGTCCCGGGCAGCGCCCTGATGCTGGCGGTATTTCCGCATACCCACATCGTGCTGTACAGATTGCCCCTCCCGTCCGATGGTGTAGCGGTACAGATCGATATTCATATACCGCATCCGCTTTGTTTTGTGCAGGCACTGGCAGATCATGTAGTTATCTTCATAAGAAACGTGCTTAGGAAGATCGTGCCAGCCATCGCGCATGAGCGCGGTACGGAAGGTGGCACTATGGAGCGTGATCAATTGGTGAAGCCGGAATTTGCGGGTCTCTGCCCAAGTGAAAATCTTACCCTCCGGCAGCGCGTTTTTGTAGCAGATGGAGCGGTCACCCTTGCCATCCTCGTGAACATAAAAATAGTTGGTCACCATCAGGTCGATGCCGCCCTGCTTTTCGCATTCCTCCAGCGTGTCCAAAAAGGCAGGAAAATCCTCGCTCATTTTATCGTCACTGTCAACTACCTTGAAATAAATTCCGGTAGCCGTTTTCAGACCTTGATTGATTCCCTCGCCGTGACCGCCGTTTTCTTGGTGGATGACCCGGATAATATTCGGGTACCGTGCGGCATATTCATCGGCAATGGCGCCGGTGTTGTCCTTTGAACCGTCGTTTACTACAATGACTTCCACTCTGTCACCGCCCAAAACCAGGCTGTCAAGACAGGCAGCCATATAGTCCTGCGAATTGTAGCAGGGAACAGTAACTGTTAAAAGCTTCATAATATGTCTCCTTTTCTGAAGGTGGGTACATTATACCTCCCTTTACCAAAAAATGCAAGCGATTTGCGATTGCTCTTTTGTAGGGGGCAGCGCCTCGACACCCCGAAAGAAAACCGGTGCTTGCTGTACCGATTTTGTTCTATAATGGCAACCCATCAATTTTGACCGTGTAGTTTGATTTTCTTATGCTCCCGGATGCCATGGATGTAGCAGCGGTGGCACATAGCGATATAAGCATCATTGCCGCCAAGCAAGACCTGATCGCCCTCGGTGACAATGTAGCCATCAATAATACGGGCGTTGACAGTAGCCTTCGCGCCGCAGTCGCAGATGGTCTTGATCTCCTGAATGGCATCGGCGATCTCCATCAGCCGCATGGAGCCGGGGAACAGCTTTGTCTGGAAATCTGTCCGCAGACCGAAGCACATAACGGGGATATTATAATCGTTAACGATGGCGCGGAGCTGGTCGATCTGCTGGGGCGTCATAAATTGACATTCGTCTAAAATAATCACATCGCAGCAAGCCGCTTTATTTGCCGCAAAGTAGTCATACACATCCATATCCGCAGGAATGACTTGGGCAGCTGCCTGTAAGCCAATGCGGCTTTTTACCGCATCCTTGCCGTCACGGGTGTCTGCACCGGGCTTAATAAGCCAGACGTTTAAGCCGTTTTCTTCGTAATTATATTTGGTGATCAGCGCCTGGGCCGTTTTGCTGGAGCCCATCGCGCCGTACTTAAAATAAAGCTTTGCCATCGGGGAAATCCTCCTTTTTCTCTCTATGCCAATTATACAAAATCGCTTTGCAATAAGCAAGTAAAAAGTGGATGTGCAGATTGTGATTGTTGGGAACGACACCGTTTGCAGCTGCGCATGGTTCATTGACGGTTGACAATTATAGGTGTAACGTGTAGGGGCGAGCATCGCTCGTCCGCATGTATGATACTATATCGCTGTAGCAGACGGCCAATGGCCGCCCCTACAATCCCTTTTGATGGTGTGATTGCGGTTTGCGTGGACATCGCCCCCTACAGCTTGCATCTCTGTATACAAAAATCCCCGCTCCAATCGGAACGGGGATTTGTAGCTTCTTAACCTGTCAATTACAGCAGGGTGGAGAAGTGCTTAATGGTGCGGACCATCTGAGAAACATAGGAGTTCTCGTTGTCGTACCAGGAAACGACCTGAACCTGCGTCATGCCGCCGGGCAGCTTGTTGACCATGGTCTGGGTAGCGTCGAACAGAGAACCGAAGGTCATACCAACGATGTCGGAGGAAACGATCTCGTCCTCGGTGTAGCCGTAGGACTCGGTGGTAGCAGCCTTCATAGCAGCGTTGATCTCGTCCTTGGTAACTTCCTTAGCAACAACAGCGTTCAGGATGGTGGTGGAACCGGTGGGAGTGGGGATACGCTGTGCAGCGCCGATCAGCTTGCCGTTCAGCTCGGGGATAACCAGGCCGATAGCCTTAGCAGCACCGGTGGAGTTGGGAACGATGTTGATCGCACCAGCGCGGCTGCGGCGCAGGTCACCCTTTCTCTGAGGACCGTCCAGGATCATCTGGTCGCCGGTGTAAGCGTGGATGGTGCACATAATGCCGGACTCAATGGGAGCCAGATCATTCAGAGCCTTAGCCATGGGAGCCAAGCAGTTGGTGGTGCAGGAAGCAGCGGAGATGATGTGGTCATCCTTGGTCAGAGTCTCGTGGTTAACATTATATACGATGGTGGGCAGATCGTTGCCTGCGGGAGCAGAGATAACGACCTTCTTAGCGCCGGCAGTGATGTGTGCCTGTGCCTTCTCCTTAGAGGTGTAGAAGCCGGTGCACTCCAGAACGACGTCTACGTCCAGCTCGCCCCAGGGCAGCTCAGCAGCGTTTGCCTTAGCGTAGATGGTGATCTTCTTGCCGTCGACAATGATGTGGTCCTCGCCAGCCTCAACGGTATGGGTGCCGAAGGGAGCAGCGTAAGCGCCCTGGGTGGAGTCATACTTCAGCAGGTGGGCAAGCATCTTGGGAGAGGTCAGGTCGTTGATAGCAACAACTTCGAAGCCCTCAGCGCCGAACATCTGACGGAAAGCCAGACGACCGATACGGCCAAAACCATTAATAGCAACTTTTACAGACATGATAAATTCCTCCGTTTTTATAATTGCTGCAATGCAGCTTTAGAGATAAATTTGCGACAGCCCAAAGCCGTGCAAATAGATTATACAACAAGCGTTGTCAATTGTAAAGTAGATAAAATGTAAAAAAGTGGGTTTTTTTAGGGTTTATTCTCGGTAATCCGTACAAAAAGCCACAATTTCCGCCCGGTTTGCAGGGACGCTGCCCTGATAGAAGCCCGGCTTTCCGCCACCCCGGGCGCCAAGGGCGGCATTTAGCGCTGTGCCCAAAGCTTTTACCCGCGCGGCATCACCGGCGAGGCAGAGGCTGTAGCCTGCGCCGTCGCTTCCGGAAAAGACTGCCGCAGTACCGCCGCAGGTGTCATAAATGGCGCTTGCCAGTTCCCGAATACCGGCAGAATTCAGGTCATCTTCAAAACAGACAGCAAAACCCTTGTCCCGATAGGTTTCTGCCAGTAAGGAAAAATACTTTCTCCGAACACAAACCGTATGGAACCGCTCTTGCTCCAACGTTTCGTTCATATGCCGGGCAGCCTCTCCGGTTTCCAAAAGCTTTGCGGAAAATGCCGCGGAGACCTGTTTGTTTTGGTTATAGATGGCGTCCATAAGTTTTACTGCCCGACCGCCGCAGACCATCTCAATGCGGACACCTTGATGGAACTTTACGCAGGACATCAGCTTAACAAAGCCCACTTCGCCGGTGTATTTCACGTGGACACCGCAGCAGGCGCAAAGGTCATAGCCCTCTACATCGACGATCCGTACCGGCCAAGGCAGCGCCTTTTTGGTGCGATAGGGGACATTTGGCAGCTCCTCCGGGGAGGGGACGTAGCAGTTAACAGGCACATTTGCCCAAACCGCCTGATTGACAGCCCATTCAAGGGAGGGAAGATCTTCTGCCGGGATCGGTCCGTCAAAATCCACGGTAAGCACATCTGCACCCACGTGGAAACCGGAATTTCCGTAACCGTACCGCGCGTGAATAATGCCGGAGAGAATATGCTCGCCGGTGTGCTGCTGCATCAGATCGAACCGCCGTTCCCAATCCAAAATACCTTCCACACTCTCACCGACGGTGAGAGGGGCATCGCAAAGATGGGAAACCTGGTCGTTTTTCTCCCGGACATCCAGCACCCGTTTGCCGCCCAGTGTTCCAAGATCGCAGGCCTGACCGCCGCCCTCCGGATAAAAAGCGGTAGCATCCAAGGTGACAAGGTATCCTTTTTCGGTTTCTTCACAGCCGGTGACCCGGGCAGTAAAACTGCGGATGTGACTGTCCTCGTAATATAGCTTTCTCATAATCCTTCTCCTACGCAGATTTGCTTTATTGTACCACAAAAGGGGAGATAATGTCGAGTGGTTTTCAGGTTTATTGGGCTTAATTCGTGGTTTTTCTAAGAAACTGTGGAGTAAAATGGGCATAGAAGAACAAAGGAGGATGGGTATATGCAGTGCCAGAAGCTAAGAACGTATATGGAGACCGGCAGGGTGGTCTTTGTCCCGGCAAAGTCGGTATTGCCAAACCCTGCACAGCCCCGTAAGCATTTTGAGGAGGGGGCGCTGGCGGAGCTGACGGAAAGCATCCGCCGTCACGGCATTTTGCAACCGCTGTCTGTGCGCAGAGTAGGGAAGAATTACGAGCTGATCGCAGGGGAACGGCGGCTGCGGGCAGGCATTCGGGCAGGTCTTACGGAAATTCCCTGTATTGTGATGTCTATGGAGGATGAGGAATCCGGCTGGGTAGCTTTGGTGGAAAATCTGCAGCGCCAGGACCTGCACTTTTTGGAGGAGGCCCGGGGCATTAGTGTGCTGATGGAAAAAGGGGAAATGAGTCAGGAGCAGGCAGCCCGTTTTTTAGGGAAAAGTCAAAGCGCTGTGGCAAATAAGCTTCGCATCCTTCGCCATAGTCCGGAGGTGCTGGAGCTGCTGCAAAAAACGAATCTCACAGAACGTCATGCCCGGGCGCTCCTGAAGCTGACGGACGAAACGGAGAAAATAAATGCCATCGGAGAGATCCTGCGGCAAAATATGAGTGTGGCGCAAACGGAAAAGTACATAGAAAAATGCCTGTCTGGGCAAAAAGAGCCGCCTCCCCCACGGAAAATGGGTACATTTCTCAACGGCATTACCCGGTACTTGCAAAAAATGCAATCCCAAGGTATCCCGGCCATCACCGAGCGCCGGGAAACCGACAGACAGATCGTCCTCACCATCACCATACCTAAGGCATAACCCAATGGATGCGAGGGTAGGGGCGGGCATTGCCCGTCCGTAAGGTAGCAAGACCGAGGACATTCGCAGGGAACCGCAATAGGTCGCCCCTACAAGGGAGAGTAGCATAAATAAAAAAGACCATCCTTTTGGATGGTCTTTTTTATTCCTTTAATTAGCCCTCTGCACGCATCTGCGCGAAGCACTCGCTGCAGTATACGGGACGGTCGGACTTGGGCTCGAAGGGAACCTTTGCCTCGCCGCCGCAACGGGCGCAAGTAGCGGTGAAGAACTCACGGGGACCGCGAGCATTGTTCTTACGGGCATCCCGGCAGGCCTTGCAGCGCTGGGGCTCGTTCTGGAAGCCACGCTCTGCGTAGAATTCCTGCTCACCAGCGGTGAATACGAACTCGTTGCCGCATTCTTTGCAAACTAAAGTCTTGTCTTCGTACATTGGATTTTACCTCTCTTCGGTTAATTGTTGCCCAGTGAAAGCCTGCCTGATCGACCGGAACCCCGGGTTATTTTTGTGGCTATAATACACCACATTCGTGATTATACACAAATTATTTGCGTCTGTCAACGATTTTTTAACAAATGTTGAAAAAATTGCATTTTTTTGGCTTTTACACGTCAAAAGATGCCTGCGTACTGCACGGAATGTGCAAATGTGCGTATGCTGTGGACGTAACGCACCGACCGCGGGATGTGCGGGTGAGGAAGCCAAGCTGCATTAAGTAAGGCTCGTATACGTCCTCCAAGGTAACGGCTTCTTCGCCAATGGTGGCCGCCAAGGTTTCAAGACCTACGGGACCGCCGCCGTAATGCTCGATAATGGCGCGGAGCATCCGACGGTCGATAGCGTCCAGACCCAATTCGTCCACCTCCAGCCGCTTCAGCGCAAGGTCGGCAACCTCCCGGGTGATGACGCCGTCACCGATGACTTGGGCAAAATCCCGAACACGGCGCAGAAAACGGTTAGCGATTCGGGGCGTGCCGCGGCTGCGGGAGGCAATTTCGTGGGCGCCCTTGGGGTCAATGTCCATACCCAAAATGGTGGCGCTGCGGGTGACGATCCGGGAGAGCTCCTCGGGGGTGTACAGCTCCAAGCGCAGAGACACACCGAAACGGTCACGCAGCGGTGCGGAAAGCTGACCTGCCCGTGTGGTAGCGCCTACCAATGTAAATTTCGGCAGATCCAAACGGATGGAGTTGGCGCTGGGTCCCTTGCCCACAATAATATCGATGGCAAAATCCTCCATGGCCGGGTATAGGATTTCTTCTACCGCCCGGTTCAGACGGTGAATTTCGTCAATAAAGAGAATGTCACCGGGATTTAGGTTGGTCAGCAGTGCGGCAAGATCGCCGGGCTTTTCGATGGCAGGACCGGAGGTGATGCGGATGTTCACGCCCATTTCGTTGGCAATAACACCGGCTAAGGTAGTTTTGCCCAGACCGGGAGGGCCATAAAGAAGGGTGTGGTCCAAGGGCTCATTTCTGCGACGGGCAGCCTCAATATAGACAGAGAGATTGCCCTTTGCCTTTTCTTGACCGGTATAATCGCGCAGCAGTTTTGGCCGCAGACCCACTTCACCTGCATCCGCAGGCGCATAGCTGGGGGAAATCAGCGGCGCCGATAATTCTTCAGAAAATTCAAGACTCATAATAATCCTCCAATGGGATGTTGTAGGGGGCGGCGCCTTCGACGCCCCGAAAATATTATTCTACAGGCACAATAACAAAACGGCAGGCTGGGCAATAATAGGCATTTGCCCAGTAACCCCTCGAAAAACTGCAATCTCCCAACTCGATAGCCCCTTTTGCCACACCGCTTTTCCAGATGGAGGGTTTGCTGGTTTCCGGTATCCACTGAACAGATTGGTTGGCATTACGAAAATACCCTTTCTGCATTTCTCTTTCACAGCGCGGACATTTCATTCCCAATCCTCCTTGTAAAAACAATCCTCTTTCCATTTAGCAGGATTATTTTCAATATACTCCCAAATCTTTAAGTAATCCTTTTCTCCGCGAATGATATGGTCGTGAAACAATTTTTGCCAAATGGACTCACCAACTTGTTTCGTCACAATACCTTTCATCTGCTGTACGATTGTAGAGATTGTAGGGGCGACCATTGGTCGTCCGTCTGCATCCGTATTGATTTGCAGTAGCAAATGAATGTGGTTTGGCATTATGGTGTAGTTATCAACAGTAACAGCAGGATAATGTAGCGGGATATTGCAGATGGCCTGATTTACTATTTTTCCGTATGCTGATAATGGGATATTATGCGGACGAGCAATGCTCGCCCCTACGTTGTTCCATAATATACATTTCCGGTTTTTTGTACATACAGTAATAAAATATGCGCCCGGGGTGCTGTAATCGAAATTCGGCAAACGGTTTGGTTTCCGTTTTGACAGCTCCGTCATTTTGTCATCATTGCCTTCAGGGCAAAACGGATCAGATCCTGGGCATCGGCATTGGGGTCTGCGCCCTTTAACGCCAGCGCGACCTCCGCGGGAGAATAACCCAGCTCTTGAAGCGCGGAGGTAGCCAGCGACAGATTGCCGGTTTGTACGGGGGCAGATACGACAGCACCGGAGAGCTCCGGGGCATCAAAGCCACCGCCGATCTTGTCCTTCAGTTCCAAAATGATCCGCTGTGCGATCTTCTTGCCGATACCTTGGGCTGCGGTCAACAGCTTTTCGTCCCCGGTCATAACCGCCAAGGTAAAATTCTGAGGTCCGGCAGAGAGAATGGCCATCGCTGCCTTGGGACCTACACCGTTCACGCTGGTCAGCAGCTCGTAGCATTTTTGCTCCTCCCGGGAGATAAAGCCAAAAAGATCAAAAGCGTCCTCCCGGATAGACTCGGTAATAAACAGCTTTGCGCTCTGGTTTAATTTTAGTTGAGCAGCGGTATAAGCGGTCACACGACAGCCGTAGCCCACACCGCCGCAATCAATAACAGCAAGTCCCGGCTCCAAAACGGTCACCGTACCCGAAACGTAATATAACATAAAAAACCTCCCAAAGTCGGTTGTCATTGCGAGGGCATTTATGCCCGTGGCAATCTCCCGGTATAATGCTTCGATTTTGTGTTTTTTGTCGGGACAGGAAACCTGTCCCCTACAATATCAATCCCTATTGATTCGCGTCAGTAAGCTTGTGCTGGATCTTGCGTGGCACAGCGCGATCGCAATCGCATCTGCCGCGTCGTCCGGCTTTGGCATAGCGTCCAAATGCAGCAGCCGCTTGGTCATATCCATTACCTGATGCTTACTGGCATTGCCGTAACCAACGACGGATTGCTTGACCTGAGACGGCTTATAGGAATAAACCGGGATCCCCGCTTGCCGAATGGCGAGTAAGATCACACCCCGGCTTTGGGCAACACCAATACCGGTGGTGACGTTTTGGCCGAAAAACAGCTCTTCAATGGCCACTGCATCCGGCTGTGCCACACGCAGAAGCTCCTGCATATCGTTGTAAATCATTTCCAGTCGCGCAGAAAAATCCGTATGGGCAGGGGTAGTGATCGCACCGCAGCGAAGGAGCACCTGCTGCCCGCGATTTGCGTCGATGAGACCAAAGCCGGTAATGCCGTAACCGGGGTCAATGCCCAATATTCGCATATGCCCACCCCCTAAAAACCATTCTCCCTCCATTATAGCACATATGTTTTCTTTTTCCTACCATTATTTTTTCAAAAGATGGGATGATTTTAAGATTGTGGGAAATAATACCACCAAAGGCGGTGTGCGTATATGCAGTTTCAATGTAAGACTCGTATCTTTTCCGGTCAAGGAATCTTAAAAGAACTAAAAACGCTGAATATCCGGCGATTATTGCTGGTTTGTGACCCGTTTTTTGTAAAAACCGGCTGGTCTCAGAAGATAAAAACACTATCCGGGGCTGCACAGTTTGAAATATTTGATGAAATAAGCCCCGATCCATCGGCGGCAATGGCGGCAAACGGTACGGCTAAAATGAATGCCTTTGTGCCGGATACCGTCATTGCCCTCGGTGGCGGCAGCGCAATGGACTGCGCTAAGGCGATGGTCTATTTTGCGGAAAAGAAAGCACGGCTCATCGCCATTCCTACCACATCCGGATCAGGCTCGGAGGTAACAGATTTCGCCATATTGACTCATAACGGTGTCAAACACCCTTTCATTGACGAAAAAATCTGTCCGGAGGCAGCCTTTTTGGACAGTGATCTGCTGGAAACCCTTCCGAAAAAGCTGATCGCAGATTGTGGCTTTGATGTGCTGAGCCATGCAGCCGAAGGCTATGTGGCAACCACCGCCACGCCCTTTACCGATGCCCTTGCGGAAGCGGCTTTTGCCACGGTGCTGCAAAAACTGCCGGCATCCTACGGCGGAGAGCAAAGCTGCCGCTTAGAGATCCATTGTTGTGCGACAATGGCAGGCCTTGCTTTTACGCGGGCAGGATTGGGGCTTGTCCATGCCCTTGCGCACAGCTTGGGTGGGGAATTTCACATTCCCCACGGACGGCTCAATGCCATTTTGCTGCCAGCGGTCATTGAATACAATAAGGCTGCCCGCCACAAATACGCAGCCCTTGCCCGTCGGGCAGGACTTTTTGGCGCATCGGATACGGTGGCGGTTCGGAACTTAAAAAATGCGCTGTGCCGTCTGCGGCAAGAGCTCGGTATGCCGGACACGCTTGTGGCTGCCGGGATTTCGCCCGGTGAACTGTGGAATAAGCGGGAGAAGATCATCGCCGCTGCTCTTCAGGATCCGTGCTGTACCACAAATCCCCAAGCCGTCACTGAAGAAATGGTGCGGGCTATTTTGGAGGAGGTCACGGGCCGTGGCTGATACCCTTCTTTCGGTCGGCTTGGATGTGGGAACGACCACCACACAGATGATCACATCCCGATTGACGGTGGTAAATAAAGCCACCGGTTTTGCGGTCCCGGAAATGGAGATCGCGGAGCGGGAGATTTTATATAAAGGTAAGGTGCATTTTACACCTCTTTCCGGGGAGAATCTTGTGGACAAAGAGGGTCTCAAAGCGCTCGTAGACCGGGAATATGCACTGGCGGGCATAAAGCGGGAGCAGGTGGATACCGGCGCGGTGATCATCACCGGTGAGACCTCCCGAAAAGAAAATGCAAAAACGGCATTGGAGGCGCTGTCTCAGTATGCCGGAGAATTTGTGGTGGCTACCGCAGGCCCGGATTTGGAGAGCATCCTTGCCGCCCGGGGCGCGGGCGCGGTGGACTACTCCGAAAAGACTGGAAAGCCGGTGCTCCATATGGATATTGGTGGCGGCACCAGCAACCTCTGTCTTATAAAAGCGGGGAAGATCATTGCCACCGGCTGCCTTAATGTAGGCGGCAGACTGATCAAAAGGGATTCTCGCGGAAATGTGACCTATCGCTCCCCGGTGCTTTCCTATACGGTGGAGGAGAATATCGGGAAAATAATACAGGATATGGTGTCAGCCCTCGAAATGGCGGCAGGTCTCCGTCCGGCAGATGAAATGCTCTCTCACTATATGACGGAGGAAATTACCACGCCTTGGGAGATTCCCAAAGAAAGACCGGTCATTTCCTTTTCCGGCGGCGTGGCGGACTGCATTCAAAAGGACTATTCTCCCCTTGCTTTCGGGGACATCGGACCGGAATTGGGACAAGCCATCCGGAAAAGCAAGCTTTGTGATGGGGAATATATCTTAGGCACGGAAACCATTCGGGCGACCGTCATCGGCGCGGGCTGTTACAGCACGACCCTTTCCGGGAGCACGGTGTTTTACCGAAATGTACAGTTTCCAATCAAAAATCTTCCGGTAGTGGAATTTTCCCACGAAAAAAGGGCAGAGGAGACGGCGGTTTTTTCTGTTTCCGGGGAAGAGAATATTTCCTATAGGCGAATTTGCGCATTGGCAGAGCACTTGGCTTCCCGAATTTCAGGCCCTATCTACGTTGCTTTGCAAGCGGATGCGGCAAAAGCGCTGGGGCACGCGCTTTGCCTTCTTGTGCCGCCGAACAGACCAATCTGCTGTATCGACCGGGTGAAGCTGACCGAGGGTAGCTTTCTGGACATCGGTGCACCCATCGGACCTGCCCTGCCGGTGGTGATCAAAACTTTAATTTTATCGCAATAAGAGGTGCTTTATGAAGCTAAAAACCACACTCTTGGGAAAAAGCTATACATTTACCGGCATCAAAGAGGTGCTTGCCAAGGCAAACGAGGAAAAAACGGGCGATATTTTGGCAGGTTTAGCCGCAGAGAACGCCCGGGAGCGGGTGGCAGCGAAGGTGGTCCTGTCTGCCCTTACCTTGCAGGACTTGCGGGAAAATCCCGTTGTCCCTTATGAAGAGGACGAGGTCACCCGAATCATTCAGGACGATTTGAACATTCCTCAGTACGAAAAAATCAAAAATTGGACCGTTGCAGATTTGCGGGAGTGGCTGCTTTCGGAAAAAACCACCGGCGCAGATATTTCCAAGCTGAGCCGCGGCCTTACCAGCGAAATGGTGGCGGCAGTCTGTAAGCTGATGAGTAACTTAGACCTCATCTACTGCGCCCATAAGATCACCGTCACCGCCCACTGTAATACTACCATCGGTCTGCCCGGGACGCTGTCCTGCCGCCTGCAGCCAAACCACACCACCGATGACCCGGACGGCATCACTGCTTCTACCTTGGAGGGTCTTAGCTTTGGCGCGGGCGATGCGGTGATTGGACTGAACCCGGTCACCGATTCTCCGGAACAGGTAGGGAAAGTTCTGCGTCGCTTTAAGGAAATTCAGGAGCATTGGGAAATCCCTACCCAAATCTGCGTTCTTGCCCACGTAACGGCGCAAATGAAGGCGGTTCGGGACGGTGCGCCTGCAGATCTGATCTTTCAGTCTATTGCAGGCAGTCAAAAGGGCAACGAGGCCTTTGGCTTTTCTGCGGCAACCTTGCAGGAGGCAAGGGAATTGCTGCTGCAATACGGTACTGCAGAAGGACCGAACGTAATGTATTTCGAGACCGGGCAGGGCTCGGAGCTATCGAGCAACGCCCACCACGGCGCCGATCAGGTGACTATGGAGGCAAGATGCTATGGTTTTGCCAAGCATTTTTCGCCCTTCCTCGTCAATACGGTGGTAGGCTTTATCGGACCTGAGTATCTCTACAATGCCCGGCAGGTGACGAGAGCCGGGCTGGAGGATCATTTTATGGGCAAGCTGACAGGTATTTCTATGGGCTGCGACTGCTGCTATACAAACCATATGAAGGCAGACCAGAATGATATTGAAAATCTCGCCACACTCCTAACCGTTGCCGGATGCAACTATTTTATGGGCATCCCTCACGGTGACGATATTATGCTCAATTACCAGACCACCGGCTTCCGGGAGACGGCAACGCTCCGGGAGCTGACAGGTAAAACGGCGATCCCGCCCTTCCAGAAATGGCTGGAGAAAATGGGCTTTGTGGAAGACGGCAGGCTGACCGCCAAAGCCGGTGACGGCTCATGTCTTTTGTTCTAAGGAGGCT
>SVLZ01000040.1 GCA_015067665.1 Oscillospiraceae bacterium
TTGAACAATAATATTTTGAAACCAACTGAAAAATACGGTTACTTTGATGTAGATAATAAGGAATATGTTATAACAAGACCGGATACACCCACTCCGTGGATAAATTATCTTGGCTTTGGCTCTTTCGGAAGCTTTATTTCCAATAATGGCGGCGGACTTCTTTTTGATGGCGATCCCGGAAAAAGAAGATTGACAAGATACCGCTATAATGCGATGCCTGTTGATAGGCCGGGAAGATATATATACATAAAGGATATGGTTAGTGGCGAGTATTTTTCGCCTACCTGGCAACCGGTTATGAGAAAACCGGATTTTTATGAGTGCAGACACGGTCTTTCGTATACCACGATCAAGGGGGAATACTTAGGCTTAAAAACTGAAATGACAGTTTATATACCCGTTGATAAGAGTTATGAAGTCTGGAGCTGTAAGCTCAAAAACCTATCGGGAGAAAAAAGAAAGCTTAAATTATTTCCGTATATTGAATTTGCACATCACGATGGCCACATTGACAATATGATGGAATGGGCAAGATATTTCATGACGTGCACTTGTGAAAACAAAACAATTGTGTTTGACTCTGCGCCTGAATTCAATAATTGCGGACCCCTTTTTGGCTTTATGAGCACAACATTGGATATTGACGGCTACGATTGTCATAGAGACAGCTTCATTGGTTCATTCAGAAACGAACAAAATCCGATTGCTGTTGAGAACGGTGTTTGTTCTAATACGCCTATCAATGCGGATCAGGCGTGCGGTGCTTTTTCTTGCCCGCTTGCGCTTGATGCGGATGAAGAAAAACATTTTCTCGTGATTGTTGGTGCGACAAAAGATCCTGACACAATAGAGCAAACGGTCAAAGAAGCATTGAAATTGGAAAATGTTGAGAAAGATCTGCTTGACATAAAGAATAGATGGGAATCGTATTTAGGCGCATGTCAGATAAAAACCCCCGATGAAGATGTAAACAAAATGATTAACATATGGCATGCTTATCAGTGCCATACTACATTTAATTGGTCAAGATTTGTTTCGTTCTATGAAAGAGGCTCGGATAGAGGTTGGGGCTTCAGAGACAGTATGCAGGATGTACTGGGCGTTATGCACGTTCTGCCCCAAAAAGCGAAAGAAAGAATCAAAACGCTCCTGAAAATTCAACGTTCCAATGGCAATGCAAAGGCTGTGCTTTATCCCGCAACCGGGGAGACGAAAGGCGGAGACCGTTCGGATGACCATTTGTGGTCTGTGTATTCCGTGTGTGCATATATAAGAGAAACGGCGGATTATGATTTCCTGGACGAAATTGTTCCCTATGACGATGGCGGTGAGGGAACCGTTTTAGAGCATCTTATCAAGGGACTTGCGTTCACCAGAAACAACACAGGTGTTCACGATATTCCGCTGTTTCTGCTCAATGACTGGAATGACAGTCTCGCGGCCATTGGCAAAGGCGGCAGGGCAGAAAGTGCATTTGTGTTCTTCCAGGCAGCAACTGCAGCGTATCAGTTAAAGGAACTGCTTGCGCATATGGGCAGAGACACCGGGTACCTCACAGAATATTACGAGTGGTGCAAAGGCAATTATAAACAGTTGTGGGATGGCAAGTGGTTTATCCGTGCATTCACGGATGAAGGCGAAAAATACGGAACGGATGACGATGAATTAAACAAAATCTTCCTGAATCCCCAGTCGTGGGCAGTATTATCTCACTTGCCAACCGAAGAAGAAGCGCAAAGCGCTTTTGACAATGTAAATAAATATTTGATGTGTGAGCTTGGATATATTTCTCATTATCCTGCATCGGCGGGTTATGACAGAGCAAACAAAAAGTTTTTCCCGCTTCACAGCGGCATTAAGGAAAATGGCGGTGTGTTCTGTCACGCAAGCACCTGGGCAGTAATCGCCCAAGCGATGCTTAAGAGAAATAACGACGCATTTCGTGCATACAAAGCAACCCTGCCGTGCAGAAGAAATGATATATCACAAAGGACATTAATTGAACCCTATGTATATGCATCTGCAATGCTTGGCCCCGCCCACGAAAGATATGGAGCAGGTTCCAATTCGTGGTTAACAGGAACGGCTTCGTGGATGTATTATGCGGTAACGCAGTATATTTTAGGCTTCCGTGTAGACTATGACGGCATTGTTATAGATCCCTGCATTCCTGATAACTGGAATGGCTTTGAAATGACAAGAACATACAGAGGGAAGAAATGTCATCTCACGGTAAAGGGCTGCAAAGGTAAAATCCATAAGCTTAATGTAAACGGGAATACGATTACAGGAAATTATATTCCTTATGCGCTTATAGAAAAAGAAGATATTGTGAATATCATTGCGGAATTTGCAGAATAAACAGAAAATGGATTTTCCAAGACAGAATAAATTTATTTGAAAAGAAATGAATAATATGAGAGAGGTTTATATTGCGCCTGAAGCAGAAGTTGTGCATTTTATTTCAGAAGAGAATCTCGCAAATGATGAAAAAAACTCATTTATTGGTTGGGATGTTACAGATAAAAGTGATGGCGATATTACCAACTGGGGCAAATGGTTCGGTGAGTGGTAATTATGGCATTGCTGAGATAGAATTATCAAATTACGTACTAAATATTTGCAACCCTCTAAAACATTACATACGGAGATGAAACATTATGAAACAGATGAACAGATCTATTTTCACCAGAGTGCTGGCGCTTGTACTGTGCCTCGTTATGGTAACAGGCAGTATGGCAGCTTGTTCTTTCCCTGAGAAAGAACCCAACGATCCTCAGCTCAACAATCCTCCTGTCACGGTAAAGCCGACAGAACCGAGCGGAGGAGATGCTGACCCGACTAACCCCAATGATGGCAACACTGATCCGTCTAATCCGGATGACGGCAATGACGATCCAACCAACCCGGATGACGGTGAAGAAAAGGATCCTAACGAGATCTTTTCCGGATCTACTCAGCTGAGCGCAGGCTCTCTTATCTACGGCACACTTGCTGACAGCCTCTCTATTGGCAATGCAGATGGAGTTGGCGCCTTTGTTCCCGCTGATGTTAAAGTGGCAGACGGAGCTGAAGTACTGGCACTTTCTGTAAAGAATGTAGAAATCAGTGACGGCATTACCCTTCCCAAGGGCGAGACTGTGCAGGTATTGGATGTCCATATTGACGGCATCGCAGCAGACAATGCGGTTCCTATGCAGGTTAATCTGGGCGCAATCTTGGGAACAGGCTTAAGCGATACTGCGCTGAAGCTTTACCATATTGAAAATGATGTACCTGTTCTTATGACAAGAGTGAGCAGCACTGCTGACTTTGCTATTCACAACCAGTATGCCTACAACCCTGAAACCGGTGAAGTCAGCATTTATGTTGCCTCCTTCTCCGTCTTTACTGCTGTTGCGTCTACAGCTGATGTATGGGATGGCACGTCTGATAAAACTTGGTATAATGAAGATGACACTGAATTCACTCTGTCTACTGCGAAACAGTTTGCTGGTTTTAGAGATCTTGTTGATGAAGGCAATACATTTGCAGGCAAAACAATTATTCTTGGCACAGATATCGACCTGAATAATATTCAGTTTGATCCTATTGGATACAACTATGATCACCTCGGAGGTCAAGTGTTCAAGGGCACCTTTGACGGTGGAAATCACACAATCTATAACCTGGCACAGAATTGCTGGGAGCTTGATGAAGAGCCTTACTCAAAATATACATACAGCACCGCAGGTGGTGGTTTGTTTGCTTCCATCAAGGATGCAACCATTAAGAATCTTGCAGTTAGTGGAGCAAATATCGTTTTCGAATGTGTAGATATCGGTATCGTGGTAGGCTATGCCCAAGGTACTTGCCACTTTGAGAACATTGTTGTTACAAACTCCACAATTGCAAACTACAACCGTGCTACCGGCGGTGTTGTGGGTGAAGTCTGTTTCGGTGGCTATGGCACAGATGTTTCACAGGGCTACAGCCATACCTTCAAGAATATCACCGTTGACTCCTCGGTAGTGGTTTCCTCTCTCTGGGGCTCCTTTGATACCCTTTGCGGCGGCGTGATCGGCGGCAAGTGGGGCGACGCAACTGTAAAGATGGAAGATGTTACCGTTGCCTGTGAGTTGGACGTATTCAGCGATGTAACTGCCGCATACCAGTGGTATGCATACCGTCGCTGCGGTATGCTGATCGGCCACACCGAACAGAACAGCCCCAAGAAAGCACTGAATGCAGCCGCAGAATTCCTGACCTGTGAAAATGTTAAGGTTTACTACGGCGACTGGGTAAATTACACATATTATGAATTTGCTGATCAGGATAGTAGTACAGGCCAAAGATATCCTTGGGTACGAGAAGAAGCAGGTAAAAATAACGGTGCTTTCTCCAACCCCAGATACGGTGTTCCTACATATGAAGGTGTGAAAGTAACTGACGATCTGGAGTTGCGCAAAAAGGCTTCCGATATTGCTGAGATCACATTCAATCAGCTCTATGGCGGTGGACAGGGCGTTTACGGCTGTGCTGAACACACTGGCGTGACGACCTATAGCAAGCTTACAAAGACAATCTATATCAAAAACGATCTTGGTTGGACAAATCTTAAGCTTGACTATTGGTTTGCAAATGGTAGTGATAGATGGACAACGACCATCGAAGGTATCGGTATAGCGGTTAATCCTGAGGGCGTATATCAAGTTGATCTTCCTATTTATGCAGATGGCTTTACGATTAAGGCAGATGCTAACGAAAGCTCGGAAGTTCGTGTATCTTACTTGGTTGAGGACGTGACATATGACCTCAGTGAGCTTGAAGCTGAACGCCCCGGTACCATAGATTGGGGAATCACTGATGATAGCGAAGGCAATAGTACTAATTTTGATGATTGGATTAATTAATATTTAGCTGATTTTTTAGAAATTCACACAGTAGCAAACAGGCGTAGATAGTGGTGTGCCCATACGGTGCTGTGCGTAAAAGCGCAATAAGTTACGGAAGCGGTATTCCAAGGAGGACGAAATATGTTATTGAATCTTGTGGGGCCAGAACGAAAGCTCCACCGAGCAGATAAAACCATAGAAAAACGCTTGACTTTTCTCACCTCTGATCAGATTTCTTATTCTCCAATTGGTATTGGAATGGAGAAAAACGACACAGGCTCCTATAATCCCGCAATTGGCTATCCACATATTAATAAATTAGGGGTTAAGTGGGTGCGGATTCAATCCGGTTGGTTCCGCACTGAAAAGGAGGCCGGTGTATACGATTTCGCATGGCTAGATGATATTGTCGATAATATTTTGTCCCAAGGTTGTACTCCGTGGATGTGTTTATGCTATGGCAATAGCGTATATGATGATACAGCGGTTCCTGGTTCTCGGGCAACAGATCATCCCCCAATCTATACCCAGGACGCAAGACTGGCATGGCAACGCTATGTAAAAGCCTGTTTAGCACATTTTAAGGGAAGAGTTCATTATTATGAAATTTGGAACGAACCCGATGGCACTCATTGCTGGGGTCAAGGTGTAAATGGAGCAGAATATGCAGATCTTGTCCGCATAACAGCGCCTTTGATTCGACAAGCTGATTCGGATAATAAAGTTATTGCTGGGTGTATGTGCAACTTGGTTCGCATGCAAACCTTTTGTGACGAAGACTATGTGGGCGTAAACTTCGATTCTGATCCTGGTATTGGACCCTTTTTCCAAAACTGGTATCAGAAGGATGTAGCGCAAATGATAGACTATGTCACTTTTCATAGCTATGCACCTAGACCTGAGCAAAAAATGAATGAGCTATACGCAGCATTGAGAAAAACACTGGATATGTATAATCCAAACATTGGCATTATCTAGGGAGAGACAGGTGTGCATTCAGATTTCTCTCGATATGGTGCATTAAACAGTGGTGAGTGAAATTGTGCAAGCCAATATAAGTTCCTGTTACGGCGCCTCACAACAGATGTAGCAAATGGAGCATTTTTTGCGTCCTATTTCTCCATGTTGGATATGTATGAAAATCTGCAGCAGTCGGATTCAGATATACGCAGGGATTTGTACGGCTTCTATGGAGTCCTTGGCGCAGAATTTGATGAAGAAGGACGCGCTACTGGTGTTTACAACCCTAAACCCTCTTATACAGCATTGCAGTGTTTAGCTACCGTTATGGCAGAGGGCGTAGAACGCGAAGCAGATCAAATTCAGTTTTGTGTTTTCCGCAATGTATATTGGGGAAGTACAGATCTTGATGAGAATAGCCCCATGGGAGATAAACTCACAACATACACACTTCGCCGCAAAGCTGGAGACCGAATGTATATCTACTATTTGGCTTCACCGCTGATCGGGTTTACCTACGATGGTAGCACATCTCTTATGCTGCCGGAGCCGATGGAGCATCCCGCTGTTTTGGATTTAGCAAATGGTGCTATATATGCCATTGATAACGACCACATAACAATGCATGACGGGAAGCAAGTTCTTCTCCGTGTTATGCTGCGTGATTATCCCTTGGCAATCATTGACTTAGATAATACCTCGCTTGTTATTAACTAAGTATATTGGTTAACTGTTCATTGATTCTGCTGTTTTGTCCCGAATAATAGACCGTTACTTGATAAAGAGTGGTGCGAATTATTAATAGTTCTTTCAGGACCTCAGTAATGAGGTCCTGATTTTATATATGGTTTTCTTAGCAGGTATTGCGAACCCAAAATAAAGAATAGTGAAGCCAAGCAAGGTTACCCTTTTTATGTTTCGTATAGACAAAATTTGAGAGATTTATTTGGCTTGTAGATCGAGGCAATTCTAAGAGTATATGCAAGGAAAATATCTGGATATTCTTCAAAATTTTTATTGACAAAAACGAACGAATGTTCTATAATGAAAACAACATAGAGGTCAGAATACTGATGAGGAGGAAAACAAAGAAGCAGGAGGTGCGTCTATGGTTTATCTATCCAGAAATGATATAGATGATTTGGCAGAGCGCATCCTGTGCAATTTTGTTAGGTCCGAGTATCCCAATGGATATCTTTGCCACAATATTGATCCTGTGAAGCTGGCCCAGTTCTATGGCTTCGATATTGTTTATGTGACCATCACCCGTGATGGAAGCATCTTGGGTCAGACCTCTATCGACGAGATGTGGACAACTATCGTTGATTCTGACGGCAATGAAGCGCTTTTTTATTTGGATGGTAAAACCATTCTTATCGATAAGCGCCTGCAAAACCCTAAATGCAATGGGCGTCGGAATTTCACCATTGCGCACGAATTGGCGTACCAGTTTATTAATAGGACCTTTCCGGACCTATATGGTTTTGATTCCCGTATTATCTGCGATTATCGCAGATCTGCCAAACCGCATAAAGAAATTATTGACTGGCGCGAATGGCAGGCGGATACTATGGCGGCTGCACTCTTGCTTCCCAAACAAGCAGTTGATGAAGCAATGTTCGTTTTTGGGTTAGGGGAGAGGATTAAGGTCCTCAGTAGAAAGTATTCAGAGTATAAGTATAATCGCTTTTGTGAAATGGCAGAATTTCTTCAAGTATCTAAATCAGCTCTTGCATACCGCTTGGAGCAATTGGGGTTACTGGAAAGAAACTACCTTATCCAGGAAGCGCAGTTCATGAAAGGAGCGGCTTAATATGACATCTACAGTCGCGACAATGGAACCACTGAAAATTGCTGTGCGCTGCAACGATTGTAAGCGTGTTGTTGCGTATAAGCTGTGTGGTGGGGGCGGTCGTCTGCAGCTTAAATGCCCAAAGTGTGGCAGCGAGATTGTTGTGGATCTCTCATTACGCCGCGCAAAGTATCCAATCTTTAATCGAGTGGCAAGGGTTCCGTTATCTGTACCCTTGCGATAATTAAATACCTCCTTCCAGACTTCACTTGTCTCCGGGGAAGGGCGCTTGCGAAAATCCGCAGGTAAGACTCCTATGCCGGGCGTGAACGAATTTGTAGAGTAGGGATGCTCTATCTATTCGTTGCGCCCGGCTTTTTTCTTTTTGCAGACAAATCTCGATATATTATGCACTACGGATAATGTATAATTCAGGTGGGAATGTATCGGATTTTGCCAGAACCAAGGTGAAACAGCAAATCTGAGGTGTAATGACACTTCCGACACAATCCCTTGCACGGCAAATTCTGATCTATTCTCCTATATCAACTTAAAGGAAGTGATTGGAATGCTGAAAAAACAAGATAATTGGAAGGTTGTATCATGGTATTGCCCGAACTGCGGGCAGCTGATTAGCGCCTTTCCCAATGCTGAGGGGAAGATAAAAATATCCTGCTGTAAGTGTAAAACGAGAATGGTGCTGAATGATAAGGGGAGACGGCATAACACACTTGAGTTGTTTGCTGCACAATAATGACCCGCATTTTCTTAATACACACATAAAGACAATTGAATAGGCGTAAAAGAGGGAATGGTTGAGATGAAACTCATCTGCGTAATCCCATATCCAGGTCACTACGCTTTGACCCGACCGGATGGTTAAACCAGATATATTACGTGAGAGGCCGCCGGCAAGATAGACCCATAGGAGGAGTCTGTCTTGTCGGCGGCTTTTTGCTTTTTACCAACCTCTAACAACAAGATATCGATAGCCTGATATGCATTAAGGGCTGAGGATACAAATATTGATTTCTCTCTTTTGAGAGAAACAGTATGGGTACCCTTAACTTTTTGCGCTCTTTTTGCAGGCGATCTGTTAAGCCCATAACGGTATTTGGTGGCTTCGCTCCCAATAGCGAATCTGCGCAAGTGCTTTCCAACGCACTGGGTACCAAGACGGTGCAGTCCGGTTCTGTTAACCGTGGTAAGAACGACCCGTCTCAATCCTTGCAGATGATTGAGCGTGCGCTGCTGACCCCGGATGAACTGAAGTCGTTGCCGAAGGGTACGTTTGTGGTTATGAAAACAGGCTTCTATCCTATGCAGGTGAAGCTCAAACTGTTCTTCAAGTGGGGTATTGTTTTCCCGAAGGGATTTTATACCGTTGCGGATAGGGGGAACCGTAAAGTTACCTATGCCAGCAAAAAGAGTCTGGAGGCAAAACTCCCAGCGCCGGAAACCAGTAAAAGTGTTGGTACTGTTATGACAATGGAAGAGGTACTGAAGCGCCAAGAAATGTCAGCCAAGACAACGCGGGCTTCTTTCGGTCAGGTTAAACCGATGTCTGCAAAACCGGACGAAAAGCCAGCCGGCGATGTTGGGGATGGTTCTGACAGCATGCCAATGTCTGAGAGCAATATATCCAGTCGGGAGGAAACTGAAATCCTGATCAATAAGGATGGTGATATTATCTGTGAAAGATTACGAACAGATATTCCGAGATGACCTGTCCTTTGCAGCGCAGAGTATCTACAGATACCTGCGTTACCGGCAGGGGAAGGGGGTATGCTGTTATCCCTCACACAAGAGAATAGCAGCAGATACAAAATGCAGTTTATCCACAGTTAAGCGAGCCATAAACGAGCTTGTAAAAGCGGGATACATTGAACAGAGAAACAGGCGGAGGTCTAACGGAACAAAGACCTCCAATATTTATATTTGTAAATAAACAACAGTCCATGATTATGGACGCGTGATGAAAATTAAGGAAGGAAAGCTGCTTATGAATCATAGAAACAAAAGAAAATTTTGCCGGAATGAAAAGCACCGGCAGACCATAATTTGAAGAGAGGTGATAAATTTGGTAAGCACGCAGAGTGAAGTTTTGAATGTGTTACTACAGTCTCTTTTGGATAAGGATTTGATTTCCCAGGCGACCTTCGACGCCGCAAAAAATAAAGTAAACTCCTCGATGGACTTTCCGGAATTTTTTTGGTATCCTGTTTGTTGCCGAAAGGAGGAAGATGCAAATGGATGTGCGTAAAATAAGAAATGAACTACGCCAAGGTAGATCTTTTTATGATCTGCCGCTCCGTGTTACCTTCTATGCCCGTGTGTCTACGGATATGGATGCGCAGCTCAACTCTCTGGAAAATCAGGTGCAGTATTACACGGAGTTTATTCAGAGCAAACCCAATTGGATTTTTGTGCCGGGATATATCGACGAAGGTATTTCCGGCGGCAGTACCAAAAAGCGGGACGATTTCAATCGGATGATCAGTGATGCCAAAGCGGGGCGCTTTGACTTCATCATCACGAAAGAGATCTCCCGCTTTTCCCGTTCCACATTGGATAGCATCTTATATACCCAGACACTGCTGGAGTACAATGTGGGTGTCTATTTTCAAAATGACAGCATCAACACTCTCGACTTAGACAGTGAGTTTCGGCTCACTGTCATGGCAGGCGTTGCCCAGGATGAGATTCGCAAGCTGTCCGAGCGAACCAAATTTGGCTTTCACCAATCCATCAAGAACGGTCGGGTGCTGGGCAATGACAAGCTCTACGGCTACGACAAAAAGGATTGCGTTCTTACCATCAATGAAGCGGAGGCGGAGATCGTGCGGACAGTTTTTGATCTGTACGCTAACCACAACTTGGGCATCCGCAAGATATCACAGCGGCTACAGGAGATGGGTTACACCAGCCGAAAGGGAAATGCTTTCAATCAAGCGACTATTCGGCATATGCTGGAAAATCCCAAATACAAAGGCTGGTACTGTGGCAACAAGACACAGAGCTTAGATTACCGCACAAAGAAAAAGGCTTTCTTAGAGGAAAGTGAGTGGGTGATGTATCCTGATCCCAATATTCCTGCCATCGTATCGGAAGAACTTTGGAACCGAGCAAATGCGCTGTATAAAGAAAGGAGCAAACAAATGAAAGAACACGCAAACGGCGCCACATACCACAACCGCTATCCATATAGCGGAAAGATCTACTGCGAGGAACACGGCACGACTTATCACCGTCAGGTCTTGGAAAGCAAGGCGGGCAGAAAGGAGGTGTGGCAGTGCAAGGTCTATCGGGCAAGGGGCAAGGCTGCTTGCGCTACCCCCCAAGTGCGAAGTGAAGAACTGGATGAGATTATGGCAGAGATATTCACCGAAATGATGAAAGACAAAAATACCATCATCGAATCCCTACTCACGGTTCTGCAGAGTATTCCGCAGGAGGTGGACTACTCTCGGGCAAAGGGCAGGGTAGAAGAGGATATGGCTGCCATCCACGCCAAGAAAGACCGCCTGCTGGAACTGCATATGGCAGATGCCCTGACTGTAGCAGAGTTCAAAAATCGCAACGAAGCCTTTAATAAACAGCTACGCGCCCTGGAGGTGCAACTGGCTACCATCTGCACAGAGGAGCAAAGACAAAAAGAAAGCGGTATCGATCCGGAGCAGATACGCGCCGCGCTAGATAAGGAACTGAGCTTCATGGACGGAATCAACTCCGGATTGGTAACCACTATCTTAGATAAGATCATCGTGAAGAAGGAAAGCACCAAGGAGGAGATCCACCTCGACATTTATCTCAAATTAGGGGATAAATTCGAGGCAATTTTACCCTCCATCAGCAACAATAATTTAAGAAGTATTATGCACAGACTGCGGATCAGGAGGATCTCATTTCCATCGGGACCATTGGACTTATTAAAGGAATTACTACCTTTGATCGCAGGAAGGGAGCCAGGCTTGCTACCTATGCCGCCCGGTGTGTAGAAAACGAGATACTGATGTACTTTCGCAGTCAGAAAAAGAGCAGTCAGGATGTGTCGCTGTCGGATTACATAGAGACGGGTACGGATGGAGCAGCACTGTCGCTTATGGATGTAGTCAGTGCAGATGAGGATCTACTGGAGCAGGTCAGCCGCAGACAGCAGCTGCAAAAGCTCTGCGGCGTGGTAGACAGCTGTCTGACACAGCAGGAACGGGAGGTGATCCTGCATCGTTACGGTTTGGCGGGGCACAAGGCGAAGCGACAGCGTGAGGTAGCAAAGCAAATCGGTATCTCCCGTAGCTATGTTTCCCGGATCGAGAAGCGGGCACTGCAAAAGCTGAAAGCGGCGCTGGAGGAATAGGGGAAAGAATTGACATTTCTCAAAAAAGCTTGTACACTACTAAAAGAAAAAGCCTCTACACATAGGAAAGGAATGTATACACTATGCGCTGTGAAACCATTCATTTAGCGGAGCGTTTTCCCGCGTTGTCTCAAAACGGCTGTGATCCCAAGCTGACGCTGTATCTGCCGGACAATATGTCAGAAATGGGACGAGGGGATAAGAAGCATCCCTGCCTGCTGATCTGTCCCGGTGGCGGATATGCAAATGTCAGCCAGCGGGAGGGAGAGCCCATTGGGTTGCACTTTTTGCCCCAAGGCTACAATGTTCTTATCCTGCGTTACTCCGTAGCGCCCAATTGCTTCCCTGCGCAGCTGCGGGAAGTGGCGGCGGCTATGGAGCTGATTTACGAAAATGCGGAGAAGTGGCACTGCGATACCGACAAGATCGCCATTATGGGCTTTTCTGCCGGCGGGCATTTGGCTGCTCACTACAGTAATGCCTATAACTGGCCGGAGGTACGGGAAGTGTTCCCGGAGAGCAAGCCTGTCAATGCTTCTATCTTGTGCTATCCAGTCATTACCGCAGACCCGAAGCATGCCCATCTTGGCAGCTTCCGGAACCTATTGGGCAAGGAAGAACTGACAGAAGAAGAACAGCTTCGCTTCTCCTGCGACAAGATGGTGTCACGGCAGACACCGCCCACATTTTTGTGGCACACCCGGCAGGATACTTCGGTGCCGGTGATGAACACGCTGCTCTATGGGCAGGCGCTGGCGGAAAACGATGTTCCATTCGCCATCCATATTTATCCCGAGGGCTGGCACGGCCTGGCAACGGTGGATCACATAACCAACGGCGAGCTGAGCCCGGCAATTATGCACGCGAAGGAATGGCTGGACGCGGCAAGTAAGTGGCTGTCCTTTACATTCTAATAATGAAAACCTCTCTCAGAGCCGATGATGGCTTCGGGAGAGGTTTTCTTTTTGATGCAAATAATAATTTGTAATTTCAGTTCTCAATTTCCCACCGAATCCTATCCCCTCTCCCGGGGAGAGGGTGGTTTTTGCGAAGCGAAAACCGGGTGAGGAACGGCGAAATGGAATACATTGCAAAATGTCTACTCAGTAGGCAAAAACGAAGATTACCGCCCGCATTCCTCATCCGCCCCTCTGGGGCACCTTCCCCCCGGGGGAAGGGATTTTTGCTTGCGGACATCACAATTCTGCATTATGTATTATGCACTAAAAAGGGGGGGCGGGGTCCTGCTCCGCGGACGAGCGATGCTCGCCCCTACAAGTATGTTCGGCAAAAGACAGAGAAGCGATCCTTGTCTTAGTAGTATCATTCGTTTTCGGTTGAATCCTCAGCTTCCTTCAGAAAGAGTGGAAAATAGTGAGTTCTTGGGTAGCGTTCGGTTAGAAAATCATAGAGGCGGCGGCTAATGACATAATTTGCTGAATAACGCAGAAACCGCTCATAGGAAATGTTAAGGTCGTGCATATTATCCAGCGCATTCTGTGAAATAAAGGCAAAAGGCTCTCTTTTTTCGTTATAGTACCAGTCACCAATCCGATCACTGCCGTATTGAATTGCGCCGCATTGCGGGCACACACTGGTTACATACCAATCATTTTCCTTGTAGATCGGCTCCATAACATTCTGCGGAGTGATTTGATAGTAGACAAGCTCACCTTTTTTGGTGTAAATCGGTCGGAAATCATCTTCTGTGACATCAAACTTTTCGATTAATTCATCGCGGAGCTCGCAGCTTACGCCAAAATCATAAGTACTTAGGATGGCGGTCGGTTTTTTGCAGCTGGACTTCGGATATAGATAATCTCTGTACTGATGCCTTTTTCTGCATTTTTCGCAAGTTATGACATAAAAATCATCAAGATTCTGATCATCGTAGTCGTATGCGAAGTTTGTAAAGCTTAGCACAAAGGCTTTAGCTTCGTCGATATTGTCATACAGTCGGTCCATAAGTTTTCCCATAATTAGTGCCCCCAATTTTTCGCAAGCCAGTAAGACAGGGACGGTTCTCTGTCTTATCGGATGTGCCATCGGTATTGCTGTCAACGCGTTTTCGTGAAAGCAAAAAGGCGCACAGCCGGAGCTGCACACCCAAGTAGATACTGCTCCGTAAAAATAAGAGCTTTCTTACAATATAATTATAGCAAAACGCGTATGAAATGTCAATACGACCGAAAGGGGTGTCCTCCGCGGGTACGCGCTTGTAGGGACCGGCGTCCTCGACGGTCCTTATGCGAAAGGGCAGTCTTGTACCGGGAGATTGCCACGCCAGTGTGCACACTGGCTCGCAATGACAACAGGAAACGATAGCGCAGTTTGGCGGACGAGCGATGCTCGCCCATACAAGTATGTTCGGCACTTGTCTTGTTCAATGAAAAATCCCGGGGTGCGCGAAATTGCGCATCCCGGGTTACGATTATGCATTGTAGCCGTTGGGGTTTTTGCTCTGCCAGTTCCAGGAGTCCCGGCACATATCGGTTAAGCTCTTTTCTGCCCTCCAGCCGAGGATCTCAGCGCTCTTTGCGGGGTCTGCGTAGCAGGTGGCAATATCACCGGGGCGGCGGTCTACGATCTTGTAGGGCAGCTCTAAGCCGTTGGCGGTGTTGAAAGCTTTTACCATATCCAGCACAGAGTAGCCGGTGCCGGTGCCGAGATTAAAGACCTCACAGCCCTTATGACCTTCCACAAACTTAACAGCCGCCACATGTCCCTTGGCAAGGTCTACCACATGGATATAGTCCCGGACGCCGGTGCCGTCGTGGGTATCGTAATCGTTGCCGTAGACGCTGAGGTATTCCCGTCTGCCGATAGCGACCTGGGTGATGTATGGCATCAGGTTGTTGGGAATACCGCGGGGGTCTTCGCCAATGTCGCCGCTTTCATGGGCGCCGATGGGGTTAAAGTACCGCAGCAGCACGATGCCCCATTCCTTGTCTGCGTGCGCCATACCGGAGAGGATCTGCTCGGTCATATATTTTGTCCAGCCGTAGGGGTTGGTGCAGTTGCCGGTCCGGGAGGTCTCCCGCAGCGGCATTTCGTTGTCGGCGGTATAGACGGTAGCGGAGGAGGAGAAGATGATGTTCTTCATTCCGACCTCGTTCATCACCTTTGTCAGCACCAAGGTGGAGTTTAAGTTGTTGTCGTAGTACTTCCAGGGAATAGATACGGATTCACCGACCGCCTTCAGTCCTGCAAAGTGGATGACACAGCCGATCTCGTTTTCTGCGAAGATCTTACGGAGCAATTCTTCGTCCCGGACATCGCCCTCGTAGAACTTGAGGGTCTTGCCGGTGAGCTTCTGCACCCGCTTCAGGCTTTCCGCATTGGAATTGCAAAGATTATCGATGACTACCACACCGTAGCCGCTGTTTAGCAGCTCCACGCAGGTGTGGGAGCCGATATATCCGGCGCCGCCGGTTACCAGTACATTCATCATTCTGCCTCCTTATTGACATAGGAAATAAAGTTTATAAAG
This sequence comes from Oscillospiraceae bacterium, assembly GCA_015067665.1. GTDB lineage: Bacteria > Bacillota > Clostridia > Oscillospirales > Oscillospiraceae > Faecousia. The sequence goes on from SVLZ01000040.1 coordinate 15,474, forward strand.
CCGTTTTTGCCGCTTTCGGTATTCTTATAGACACCGGCATCCTCCAAAACGGCGGCAAAAACCTTGCCGGTTTCCTGCAGGAGGATAGAAAGGGCGTTTTCTTCTGTAAATGCGTACTGGGCTTTCAGTTCGTCTACCCAATCTGCGTGCTTGGAAAGCGTCTCGTCACCGCGGATAGCGCTGCCGGAAACGATGGCATCTGCCAGATCGCTCAGCTCTTTTTTCAGGCGGCTGGGCAGCACTGCCAGACCCATCACTTCGATCAGACCGATGTTCTCTTTCTTAATATGGTGCTTGTCTGCATGGGGATGGAATACACCCAGCGGATGCTCCTCGGTTGTAATATTGCAGCGCAGAACCAGATCCAACTCGTATTTTTTCCCTCTGCGCCGGGCAATGGGGGTGATGGTGTTGTGGGGCTCGCCATTTGTGAAGGCAAGAATGCCGCATTCTTCATCGGAGTAGCCTCGCCAAGCATTCAGGATCTTTTCCGCCAAATCTGCGAGACGGTCGGGATCGTTGCCGTTTAAGCGGAGGACGCTCATGGGCCATTTTACAATACCGGCTTCGATTTCTTCATAGCCTGCGAAGGTGACGGCACTTTCAATGGGCGCGGTTTCCATGGCAAAGGTGTAGTGACCGCCTTGGAAATGCTCGTGGCTGAGAATGGAGCCGCCGACAATGGGCAGGTCTGCATTGGAGCCTACAAAATAGTGGGGGAACAGGGTGACAAAATCCAAAAGCTTCCGGAATGCCGTCCGGTCGATCTTCATGGGGATGTGCTGGGAATTAAAGACGATGCAGTGCTCGTTATAGTATACATAGGGGCTATACTGCATAAACCAGCTGTTTCCATCGATGGTGATGGGGAGGATTCGGTGATTCTGCCGTGCCGGGTGATTCATCCGTCCGGCATAGCCTTCGTTTTCCGGGCACAGCAAACATTTGGGATAGCCGGACTGGGGAGCGTTTTTGGCAGCTGCAATGGCCTTTGGGTCCTTTTCCGGCTTAGAAAGATTGATGGTGATGTCGATCTCGCCGTATTCGGAGGCGTATTTCCAGCGCATATCCTTTGCAATGCGGTAGCGGCGGATATAGTCTGTATCGCAGCTGAGCTTATAGTACCAATCGGTAGCAGAGACAGGATCGATCGCATACTTTTCGCGGAAAGTGCGGATGATCTCACGGGGCATTGGGGTGATAAGTCCCATAATTTTGGTATCGAAGAGGTCACGGGCGGTGATGTTATCCTCACACAGTCCCTTTTCGCAGGCATAATCCAAAAGACCCATGAGGATCTCTTCCAGATCTTCGCTTTGGGGCTCGTCGGAGGGAATATATTCATCCAGCTGCAGCAGCTCCAAAAGCTTATTTTGTAAAACGCGGTGGTCCTCCGGCTCGGTAAGACCGCAGTTCATCCCGTAGGAAATCAGGGAGTCAATATAGGTTTCAATTTTCATTTTTCGTCTCCCTTACAGAGAAAACAAACTTGGTTTTCGAGTGGTAGGCTTCGCCTGCCTTGGTGATGGGCTGGGGCCAGCTGGGCTGGTTGAGGGCGTTGGGGAAATACTGGGTCTCCAGGCAGATACCGCCGCGGTAGCGGTAGGAAACACCGTCCTTACCGGTCTCTCCCTGCAGGAAATTGCCGGAGTAGAACTGAAGACCGGGACAGTCGGTTATAACGGTCATACATCTGCCGGATACAGGGTCTGTAAGAACGGCACAGGGATTGATACCGGCATCAAAATTGTGGTCATAGCCCTTCTGGGGAATCAGGGCATCGTACTGTTCGTTAATATCTCTGCCGATGGGCTTTTCGGTACGGAAATCCATCGGTGTGCCGTCTACGGGACGATTTTCACCGGTGGGAATGGACTCGTCATCTGCAACTGTGAAGAATCGGGCAGGCATACAAAGGTGCATATCCATTGCCTTTTCTGGCTTTTCGTGACCGTGGAGATTAAAATAGCTGTGGTTGGTCAGGTTAAAGACCGTATCCTGATCGCAGATACCGTCATAGGAAACGGTAAGGGTGCTGTTTTCCTCTAAAGTGTAGGTGACATAGATCGTGGCATTGCCGGGAAAGCCCTGGTCGCCATCGGGGCTAAAGAGGGAAAAGCGGATGTGGCGGTCAGAAGTATCCTCCACTGCCCAAAGACGGTTCTTAAAATAGTTCGGGCCGGAGTGGAGATTGTTCTTTCCGTCGTTTACGCCCATTTGGTATGCTTTGCCGTTGAGCGTAAATTTTCCTTCTTTGGTGCGGTTGCTGTTTCTGCCCACCACGGTGCCGAAGAAGGTACCGCTCTTTATGTAGTCGGCGGGATCATCAAAGCCCAGCACCACGTCTGCCATTTTGCCCTCTGCATCGGGTGCATAGAGACGGTAAATCGTTGCGCCCAAGTCAAGGATCTGGGCTTCCAGTCCGCCAAAGCGCAGGGTGTACAGATGCACGGTGCTGCCGTCAGGGAGTCTGCCGAATTCTCTTTTCATAATGATACCTCTCAATTCGTAAATGCTTCTACACCGCCCTCAGGACGGATGGATAGTATGTGACAAGCGCCTTCGCCCAAGGCGGAATCGATGCCTGTGCGGAAATCCTCCAAAATGTCAAAGGGCACAAAGGCCTGCACCGTTCCGGCAAAGCCGCCGCCGTGGACGCGGTATGCACCGCGACCATCCAGATAATGCTGGCAGAGGCCCAAGGCAATGGCCACGTCCTGATTCTTTTTGTAGCCTGCGGGAATGACGTTTTGCATACACATCCAAGAGGAGTTGCCGCTTTCCTGTATAAGATCCAGGAAGGCTTCAAAATCGCCTCTTTCCAGTGCGGCTACCTGCTGGGGTACCCGCTCATTTTCCCGGTAGAAGTGCATACAGCGCATCACAGCCCGATCGCCACAGATATTTCGCAGCGCAGGAAGGGCGGCATAAAAGTCTTTTTCTGCGATTTCGGTCAAAACCTCTTTGCCAAAGTAAGTGCAAACGGTTTTGATCTCCACTGTAATGGCGGCATATTCGTCTGTCAGATCTGCGTGGCTGGCGCGGGTATCGATGATGCACAGCGCGTGGCCACAGGTAGAAAAGTCAAAATTTACGGGACGAATAACCGGCTTTTCCTTATGGAAAAAGTCAATAGTTACAAGATTGCCCACAGCAGAAGCGGTTTGGTCCATAAGACCGCAGGGCTTACCGAAAAAGACGTTTTCCGCATACTGACCGATCATAGCGATCTCCGGCTGACTTACTTTGCCGTCAAAGAACAGGTGATTGAGGATCGTGCCGATCAGCACCTCATAAGCCGCAGAGGAACTAAGACCGCTGCCGGGGAGTACGGTGGATTCTACGTAAGCATCAAAGCCGGAGACATTGCAGCCAAGCTGAGAAAATTTAGCTGCCACACCGCGAATGAGGGCAGGCGTGGTGTTAGCCTCCTCTTCTACAGGGCATAGCTGCCGTACGTCCACTTCACAGAGGGGATAGCCTTTGGACTGGATGCGGATAAGTGCAGTGCCGTTTTCACGGACGGCCGCCACTGTATCCAAGTTTACGGCAGCAGCCAGTACACGGCCACGCTGATGGTCGGTGTGGTTACCACCGATCTCGGTACGTCCCGGGGCAGTAAAATACCGCTCCGGTGTGCCGCCAAATTGGGCAGAAAAACCGGCATCTAAGGCGGCTTTGGTCTCAGGGTTCAGAATAAATTTGGACATAGCAATACCTCCAAACAAAAGATCTTTCGCAGAGTATGTTATTTAAGCACATAACATATGAATTATATCACATCGTTCCCAATTTGTGTATGGTTTTCCAATAAAAAAATGAAGGATTTTATTGCACTTTTTAAGATAAATGGCGAGAAAAAGAAAATGTGCTTGCATTCTGCGGTGAGAAGCGTGTACAATACTCCCAAGAGGTGAAGGATTATGATACTGAAAGAGGTTATTGAAAAAACAAAGCTGTATCTCTTTGATATGGACGGCACACTCTATTTGGGGGACCGGCTGTACGATTTTACGACGGAATTGCTGGCGGAAATTCGCCGTGCCGGGGCAAAATATCTGTTTGTTACCAATAATTCCTCCAAGAGCGTGGAGGACTATGTAAAAAAACTCCGCAAGCTCGGCATCGAAGCTGCACGGGAGGATTTTATGACCTCCTCGCAGGCGACGGCTTATTACTTAAAACAAAACTATCCGGGGAAAACCCTTTATGTTTGCGGTACCCGATCCCTGATCAAAGAACTGGAGGGGGAGGGCTTTACCGTCACCACAGATTTGGATAAGGTAGAGTGCATCGTCATGGGCTTTGATACGGAGCTGACCTTTCAAAAGCTCCACGATGTGAGCTACCTGCTGTTGACCCGTCCGGAGCTGCCCTATATTGCTACAAATCCCGATCTTGTCTGCCCGACGGAGTTTGGCAGCGTACCGGACTGCGGCAGCGTTTGCATCGGCATTAAAAATGCCACCGGCAAAGAGCCGGTGGTCATCGGTAAGCCCAGTCCTTTAATGCCCCGGCTGGCAATGGCAAAATACGGTGCAAAGCCGGAAGAAACGGTGGTCATCGGTGATCGGATCTATACGGATGTAAAATCAGGACTTGCTGCCGGTTGCACTGGTATTTTGGTGCTGTCCGGCGAATCTACCTTGCAAACCTTGGCAGATTCCGATGTGAAGCCGGATCTGGTACTGCAGGATGCGGGAGAAATTCTGAATGCACTGCGTTCATAAAAAGGGGCCGCGTTGGGATGGCTGCGTGTAGGGACCGGCGTCCTCGACGGTCCTTCTAACTTGACATTGCCGAAGGAGGTTTTTTCCATGCCGGAAAATATTCTCGAGATCCTTGGTGTTTCCCTCGTGATGCTTCTTGGCTTCCTGCCGTTTATCAAGATGGCCGTAAACCGTTTTGCGCCGGTAAAGACAAGCAAAGCGGTGGCTGTGGACAAAACGGTGATCCAGCGGTTTTCCAAGTACGCCGGTGACGGAAAGGCGAGGGAATATGTGATCGTATTTTCCTTGGAGGGTAAGAAAAAGTCCTTTTCCGTCTCCCAATTTTCCTACAATGGATATAAAATCAATGAGAAAGGTACATTAACATACCAAGGAAACAGGATTATTTCCTTTAAGTAATGTGACGGAAAGATAAAAATCT
>SVLZ01000041.1 GCA_015067665.1 Oscillospiraceae bacterium
TGCAAAGATGCATTTTGATTACAGCGAAGCAAGCATAACCCATTAACATTTTTAACCCGCCTTCCAAATTTGGAAGGCGGGTTTGTCAGTTCAGGAGCCAAATTCCCAGATTCAGGTAGCCGGCAAAAAGTAGCCACAGAATATAAGGAATTTGCAAAAGGCCAGCGAGCTTATCGGTTTTGTAGAAGCAGACCGTCATAAGGATCACCAGTCCCAGCAGGAGCAGCAGCCAAATAAAAGCGAAGCCATAAGCTGCCGCATTGAAGAAAATAAGACTCCAAAAGAAATTGAACACAAGCTGGACCACGTATAAGTTCAAGCACCGGCTTTTCCCGATCTTCGCCCCCTCTAAATAGACCCGGGAGGCGCCAATGCCCATCAGGATATACAGCGCCGTCCAAACAATGGGAAAGAGGATCATTGGCGGCGACAGCGGCGGCTGGGTCACATTTTCCTCAAAGCCCTCCATTCCACCCCGGCTGAAAAAGGCGGATAATGCACCGATAAAGAGCGTTATCCCCACGAAAAGGGCATAGGTTTTCCAGTTCTTTTTGATTGATTGCAGCATTTTTATCACCCCTATCAGCCTATGCCGTCTGCCCTTTGTCTATACAAGAAATAATTCATCCGCCCATTTTCGTGGCTTTTTACAGAATTTTCTATATATCTTAGCATTTTCTACATAAGTACGTATGCAAGCTTTATTGGTTTTGTATATTTTGTATAAAAATTTTCTAAAAATCTATGTAAATTTCCTCTTTCCTAATTCTAAAAAGTGTGCTATGCTATAGGTAGCATATTATGCAGGGAAATAGGCCCTTTTGCCATTTCCTGTAAATACGGAGTATAAGGAGTAATTGCTATGTATTTCCACAAAAAGCGCTGTGTCGCTATGCTTTTGGCCGGTGGTCAAGGAAGCCGTCTGAAAGTTCTGACCGAGAATACCGCAAAGCCCGCTGTTCCTTTTGGCGGCAAGTATCGCATCATCGACTTCCCCCTCTCCAACTGTGTTAACTCCGGCATCGATACGGTGGGTATTTTGACCCAGTATCAGCCGTTAGAGCTTAATGAGTACATCGGCAACGGTCAGCCTTGGGGTCTTAACAAGTCCCATTGCTGCGCGCAAGTTCTGCCTCCCTATGCGCAGAGCAAAAAGTCCGAGTGGTATAAGGGTACTGCCAATGCCATCTATCAGAATTTGGCTTTCATTTCCCGTTTTGATCCTGAGTATGTACTGATCCTCTCCGGTGACCACATTTATAAGATGGATTATGCCGCTATGATCGACTTCCACGAAAAAACCGGTGCAGACTGCACCATCGCAGTACGTAATGTACCGCTGGAGGAAGCCAGCCGCTTCGGCATTATGAACACCCATCCCGACGGCACCATCTACGAGTTTGAAGAGAAGCCCAAGGTTCCTAAGTCTACCAATGCCTCTATGGGCATCTATGTCTTTAACTGGAAGGTTCTCCGTGACTACCTGACCGCTGACGAAAACGATCCGAATTCCGAAAACGACTTCGGCAAGAACATCATCCCCAACCTTCTGGGCGACGGCAAAAAGCTGATGGCTTACAGCTTTGAAGGCTACTGGAAGGACGTGGGCACCATCGATTCCCTTTGGGAAGCCAATATGGAGCTTTTGGGCAAGAATCCCGCGTTTGACATTCGCGGCACAGGTCGTGACCGCATCTATGCCCGTAACAGCGCTATGCCGTCCAGCTATATCGACACAAAAGCCCGGACTGTCAACTGCTTCATCGCAGAGGGCTCTGAGATCTTTGGTACTGTAAAGCACAGCATCATCTCCACCGGCTGCTATATCGGTGAGGGTGCAACGGTTGAGGACTCCGTGCTGATGCCCGGCACCATCATTGAGACCGGTGCCATTGTCCGTCACGCTATTTTGGGTGAGAACAGCCGCGTCTGTGCCAATGCCGTCGTTGGCGGTACCTTCGCTGCAGGCGAAAAGAAAGAGATCAGCGTAACACAAAAGAACGCAATCGTGCCCCGGGGCAGTGTACTGTTCCCCGGTGAAATGCTGTAAGGGAGGATATTATAATGAATTTGATGGGTATTATTTTCGCCAATATTTATGACAGCTCCTTGGGCGAACTGACCAACAAGCGTACGATGGCTTCCCTGCCTTACGGTGGCCGTTACCGCCAAATCGACTTCACCCTTTCCAATATGGCCGCTTGCGGCATTCGCCATATCGGCATCATCTCCCGCTATAATTATCAGTCTCTTATGAATCACGTAGGCTCCGGCGAGGAGTGGGATCTTGAGCTGCAGGAGGGCGGTCTGGAATTTTTGACTCCCTATGCCAGCAGCACCAGCAGCAGCTACCGCGGCAAGCTGGACGTTCTGAACAGTGCGATGGACTTCCTCGATTTCGGTGATGAGGAGCATGTGGTGCTGGCTGACCCCAGTCTTTTGTACAATCTCGATCTGCATAAGGTCGTAGAGGATCATATCGCCAGCGGTAAGGACATCACCGTCGTTATGAAAGACGGCATTGCCAACGGCAAAAAGCGACTGGATATGGCCATCTCCCGCAAGAACGGTGAGATCTGCGATATGGCAGTGGACTATGTAGCACCCGAGGGCTACCTTGCCTCTATGGGTCTGTTTGTGATCTCTAAGGACCTGCTGATCCACAATGTAAAGGAAGCCGTTGCCCGGAATCTCTACCGCTTTGAGCGTGATTTCGTTCTGCGTCAGTATCAGGCAGGCGCCCTTTCCGTAAACATCTACGAGTACGACGGTGTGGTGCTGTATACCGAGTCCACCGAAGAATACTATGCAGCAAATCTGGCACTCATCGATCCCAAGATCCGGGAGGATCTGTTCCGTGGCGCCCACCCCATTTATACCAAGGTCCGCGACCAGGTTCCCAGCTACTACGGTGAAAATTGCCGTTTAGATAACTGCACCTTGGCAGACGGCTGTATGCTGGAAGGTACCGTTCGTAACAGCGTTCTGTTCCGCCACGTTCAGGTCGGTGAGGGCGCAGTGATCGAGGACAGCGTCATTATGAATGACACGGTAGTCGGTGAAAACTGCTACTTAAAGTGCGTCATTCTCGATAAAGACGTTGTTGTCAGCCCCGGTGCACATCTGGTAGGCACTCCCAGCAATCCTATTATCCTGAAGCGGGGTGAAACCGTATGAGAATTGCCATTGCGGCATCGGAAGGCGCACCCTATATTAAGTCCGGTGGACTTGGCGATGTAATGGAGGCACTGCCCAGCGCCCTGCAGCGGATCGACGGTAATGAAGTCGCACTGTTTCTTCCCTACTACGGTAAGATTCGCAACAACCCCGCTATTAAGACGGAACTGGTAAAGGCATTCTATGTTTCCTTAAGCTGGCGGCAGCAATATGCCGGCATATTACGGCTTACAGACCGCGCGGACGGTGTTCAGGTCTACTTTATCGACAATCTCTATTATTTCGGCGGTCGGGACGGTGCCATTTACGGTCACGGTGACGACAGCGAGCGTTTTGCCTTCTTCTCCAAGGCTTGCTTGGATGCTATGGTGGCATTAAACTTTAAGCCGGATGTGATCCAGTGTAACGACTGGCAGACGGCGCTGATCCCCACCTTCCTTTCCGCCTACTATGCCCCCCTCTTCCCCGGCACGAAGTGTATGTTCACTATCCACAACATTGAGTATCAGGGTTGGGCAGATATGGGCTTCTTCGACGACACCCTTGCGCTGCCCCAGGAATACCGGAGCATCTTGGATATGAACGGTGCGGTAAATATGATGAAGGGCGCCATTGAAACTGCCCATCTTGTTACCACAGTTTCCGAAAGCTACGCAAAAGAGCTGATGTATCCCTACTTTGCCCACGGCTTAGACGGGGTCATCGCAAAAGCCGGCTGGAAGCTCACCGGCATCACCAACGGCATCGATACAAACACCTTTAACCCCGAAACAGACCCGGCACTGCCTGCCCATTACCACAAAAAAGCCTTCCGCCGTGGCAAAGCCCAATGCAAAGCCGCCCTGCAGGAGGAAGTAGGGCTTCCCAAGAAGGCGGATACCCCTCTACTGGTTATGGTCACCCGTTTGGTGGGACATAAGGGCTTAGATCTTTTGTGCTATGCCATTGAGAATCTTTTGGCAAGAAATGATTTCCAGCTCCTTATTTTAGGCACCGGTGATCAAAAATTTGAGGACTTTTTCCGCCATCTTGCTGATAAGTACCCGGATCGTGTTGCTGCTAAGATCACCTTCAATTTAGGGCTTGCCTCCCGGATCTATGCCGGTGGCGACATTTACCTGATGCCGTCGAAGAGCGAGCCTTGCGGTCTTAGCCAAATGAACGCTATGCGTTACGGCACCGTTCCTGTGGTTCACGCCACCGGTGGTCTGCGCGACACCGTTCCCGGTGTAGACGAAAATGGCGAAGGTGGCCTCGGCTTCACCTTCCAAAGCTATAATGGCGATGATTTCCGTCAGGCTGTGGAAAGCTGTCTGCGTCTGTATCACGAAAAGCCGGAGGCTTTCAAGGCGCTGATTGCAAAGGATATGTCTGAGGACTTCAGTTGGAACCAGCCGGCGCAAAAGTATATGGCACTGTTTGCCCAAATGTGTAACAATTAATTTTCATTGGAAGCGTGCCCGGCACGCTTCCAATATTTCACTTTTCCTACGACGGAGGTAAAATATGCGCATTTTATATGACGCCCATCAGGAACGCTTTAAGACCCCTTTTGGCACCCTAAGACCAAAGGAGGTCTGCACCCTTCATCTGTATATCCCTACCTCCGTTCCTGCCGTCTCTGCCGAGTGTGTGATCTGCCGGGAAAACGGAGCAGAATTTTTCTGCGTACCGATGCACTGTTCTCACCGGGAGGGTCTTTATGCCATTTTCCGGGGCGAGTTTTCCTTTGATGCGCCCGGTCTTTTCTTTTACTATTTCCGCATTCACAAGCCCGACAGCAGCTTCCGCTTATTTAAGCAAGGGCATAACACCAATATGGAGTACGGTGACTGCTGGCAGGTAAGCTGTATTCCTGCAGATTTTGTAACTCCCGACTGGGCAAAAGGCGCGGTGATCTATCAGATTTTCCCCGACCGTTTCGCAAAAAGTGGGGAATGTGATCTCAGCGAAAAACTGCAGCCCTATATTCTCCACAGCCGCTGGGAGGAAGAGATCCGCTGGCAGCGGGATCCTCAGGGCAAATCCCATAACAACGACTTTTTCGGTGGTAATTTCCGGGGTATTATGGAAAAATTACCCCACCTTGCCGCGTTAGGTGTAGGTATCATCTACCTAAACCCCATTTGCAAGAGCTTTTCCAACCACCGTTACGATACAGCCGACTATAAGACTCCCGACCCCATGCTGGGCACGCAGCAGGATTTTGCCGATCTCTGCGAAGCAGCACACGCTTACGGAATGCACATCGTGCTTGACGGTGTCTTTTCCCACACCGGTGCCAACAGTCTCTATTTCGATAAGCAAGGTAACTTTGGGAAAGTGGGCGCATATTGGGACAAGAATTCCCCCTATTATTCCTGGTATTGCTTTCACGAGCATCCTGACCGCTATACGTGTTGGTGGGGCTTTGACTCCCTGCCTACAGTGGATAAGAACAACCCGGCATTTATAGACTATATCATCGACAGCGAGGATTCTGTAATCGCCCACTGGCTGAAGCTGGGCGCTGACGGCTTCCGGCTAGATGTAGCGGATGAGCTGCCGGACAGCTTTATCCTCCGCCTTAAAAACCGTCTGCGTCAGCTAAAGCCCGATGCGTTGCTAATGGGCGAAGTGTGGGAGGATGCCTCTTATAAACTCGCCTATAATGTCCGCAAGCGCTATTTTGTAGACGGAGAGCTGGATAGCTGTATGAACTACCCATTCCGTACTGCCATTTTGGAATTTATGCGCGGTATGGACGATGGGCGAAGCTTCCGGGAGCGGGTTATGACCATATTGGAAAATTATCCCACCCAAGTTGTGCATTGCAACATGAACCTGCTGGGCAGTCACGACACACCCCGCATTCTCACCGCCCTTGTGGACAGTTTCGACGGTCCACGGGAAGTACTGGCGGAACGTTTTCTCTCCGGTCGGCAGCGAAAGCTGGCGGAGACCCGGCTGATGGTGGCATCCTTCTTGCAGTTCACCCTCCCCGGCGCGCCCAGTATTTACTACGGAGACGAAGCCGGAATGGAAGGTGGCAAGGATCCCTTCTGCCGTCGCACCTATCCTTGGGGCAAAGAAAATCCCGTTCTTTTGGCGCATTACCGTCAATTAGGTCAGCTTCGCCGCACGGAAAAGGCGCTGCGCATGGGCAAAACGGAATTCTCTTATGCCGCCGGCGGCCTCATTCACTTTATTCGTGAGAGCGAAGACAGCAAACTACATATTTATGTCAACCGAAGTGCCGACAGCTGGGACATTGCCCCCGGTGAGGTGCTCTACAGCGTTAACATTACCCATAAGAGACCGGGGCTTCTCCGGCTTGCACCTATGGGATTCTGCATCACAAGAGAGAAATAGCATATGGAAAAAGAGTACTTCATTTCCGGCTACTGCCGCACCACCGATCAAAGCCGTACAATCTGCGCAGAATTTGCGGATGGCAAGCTAATCGGTGTCGATTGCAGCTACCCGGACTGCCCTTACACAGACCGCTGTACCATTGCGGGACAAATAAGCCGAGCGGAGTCGAACCCCGATAGGTTTTGAGCTGCAGCTTTCCGCCAATACTGCGGAAAATCCCTCGAAAATATCGGACGGATATTCCCTTCGTGATTTTACTTGTCTTGACGAAAAGCTGCTATCTCAAAACTGCGCAGCACCCCACAGCGAGGAGTTTTGCTTTGGATTTTTGTGCAGATGACGCAGCCTTGCTGACGCAAGGCAAGGAAGATAAGGAAAAATACAATCAAAAGAACTGCTGTGGGGCTGTCGGTGTTCGACTCCCCTCGGCTTAAGAGAAACAGAAAAGAAAGAGGAAGAAAATGTTTAAGGGATATTCACCGGAGACTGTGGATTTCCTTTGGGGAATCCGGCTCAATAACAACCGGGAATGGTTTTTGGAGCACAAGAAAGACTATGTGACCTATCTTTACGAGCCTACGAAGGAATTGGGAAAGCAACTTTTTACACCTTTTCTGGACAAGCCCGGAAATCTTTTGAAGGTCAGCCGTATTTACCGGGATGCCCGGATGCATCACCCCCTTCCCTACAAGGAGAGCCTTTGGATCTGCATCCGAAAAGATGTGGAATGGTGGGCAGAGAATCCTTGCCTGTATTTTGAGATCACCCCGGAGGGAATCTCCTACGGCTTTATTTTGTGGCGTCCCAGACCGACCACGATGGAAGCCATCCGTCGCCATATTGCTTCAAATCCCAAGCCCTTTTTGAAGCTGATCCGGGACACGGAGAAAAAGACAGGGATTCCCATTACCGCAGAGCTGTATAAGCGTCCCAAACCCACGGACAATCCTGCCCTTCTCCCCTATTTTTCTTGGAAGGGCAATATTGCCTGCGTTTGCAGTGAGGAATTCAGACCCGATACCTTTGGTCCAGAACTTGCAAACAGAGTGGGCGCGCTGCTGGAAGCCCTTACGCCCCTTTATGAGTTTTTCAATCAATTTTGCGTATAATGGGACACCGCCAAAAAAGTGCGGTGTCCCAAAAATTATATATTCCCTTTTCCGTTTAAGTGTGGTAAAATAAGAAAAAAGGTGAATCCACAAATAGAAGGAGGAGAAACCTATGAAAAATACAGTTTTTAAGGGCATCGCTACCGCCATGGTGACACCTATGACCCCCCACGGTGTGGACTACGACAATCTTGCCCGATTCATTGATTTCCAAATTGAAAACGGCATTAACGCTTTGGTTGCTGCCGGAACCACCGGTGAGAGCGCTACCCTTTCGCAAGCGGAACGCAAGGAAGTGATCCGCTTTACCGTAAAACGGGTTGACGGTCGTGTGCCTGTTATTGCCGGTACCGGTACCAACAACACCGAACACGTCTTGGACTTTACCCGCAGCGCCTGCGACGATGGCGCAGACGCAGTGCTGGTAGTCACGCCCTACTACAATAAATCCACCCAAGGCGGCCTCATTGCCCACTATACCGCCGTTGCAGACGCTTCCGACAAACCGGTCATTTTGTATAATGTGCCTTCTCGCACCGGCTGCAACCTTCTGCCGGAGACTGTCTCCTGCCTTGCAGATCATCCCAATATCTGTGGTCTTAAAGAAGCCAGCGGCAATATGGCGCAAGTGGTGGACATTATCGCAGCCTGCAAGGATCGGCTGGATATTTACTCCGGTGAAGACGGTCTGACCCAGCCAATGATGGCAATGGGTGCTATGGGCTGTATCAGCGTTGTTTCCAATGTGATGCCCAAAGAAACCGTGCAGATGGCAGATCTGCTCTTTGCCGGTGACATTGCAGGTTCTGCGGAAATGCAGCTTCGACTTCTGCCTCTCATTCACAGTCTCTTTAGCGAGGTCAACCCCATTCCTGCAAAGGCGGCTGTGTCGGCAATGGGCTTCGGTGAGAATTTCGTTCGTCTGCCCCTCGTTCCTATGACGGAAAAGAATAAAGAAATTATGTTCGCCCATATGCGGCGTTTGGGGGTACTAAAATGAGAGCCATCGTTTGCGGCGCCAACGGCGCAATGGGTAAGCTTATCCGGGAGGCACTGGGCGCCGAGGTCATCGGTCTTGTGAGCTTGGACGGAGAAAACAATGTCCCCAAGACTTTCGCAGAATTGGGAAAACGCCGCGGTGATGTAGTCATCGACTTTTCCCATCACAGCGCTATCTCCGACGTGCTTTCCTATGCTAAGGAAAACGGCCTTGCTGCTGTGATTGGCACCACCGGACATACTCCGGAGGAAAAGGCGCTGATTTTTCAGGCTGCCAAAGAGATCCCGGTGTTCTACTCCGGCAATATGAGCCTCGGCATTGCGGTGCTTTGTAAAGTAGCAAAGCAAGCTGCCGCTTTCTTTCCGGACGCAGATATTGAGATCGTGGAGACCCACCATATTCGCAAGGTAGATGCCCCCAGCGGCACAGCGCTGATGCTTTTTAATGCCATCAAAGAAGTTCGTCCCGAAGCAACCGCCCATTGCGGTCGCGCCGGTGAAGGCAAACGTACCAAGGAAGAGATCGGCATCCACTCCCTGCGTATGGGCGGTGTGGTCGGTATTCACGAGGTGCATATCTGCACCCCCAGCCAAACCCTGACGCTCCGCCATCAGGCAGAGACCCGTGGAATGCTGGCAGACGGTGCAGTAGATGCCGCCCGGTTTATGGTCGGCAAGAGGCCCGGTCTTTATAATATGGAAAATTTACTGGCTGAGGCCAAATAAATGACAAGGCAGCCGTTTCCGGCTGCCTTTTTTGAGGTGCTATATGGAACACTGGCATATGAGTGGCGCAGGCAATGATTTTGCCGTGGTGGATGTCCGCGGAGAAAATTACGATTTGCAAAATCTCGCCATCCGGCTGTGCAAGGAAACCGGCGCAGACGGTTTTTTGGCGTTGGATCACTCCGAAATCGCAGATTTCCGCCTGCATTTTTATAATTCCGACGGTCTGCGCGGGGAAATGTGCGGCAACGGTGCCCGTTGCATCTGCCGATTTGCCTACGATAAAGGTATCTGCGGTGAAAATATGGTAATGGAGACCGATGCAGGACCGGTACCCGGCTGGTATCTTGGCGGAGATCAGTATCGGGTACAGCTGAATCTGCCTTCGGTTTTAGATTTTCTGCGGGCAAAACCCGCCATTTACGTAGAATTAGGCGATCCCGGAATCCCCCACGCACTCTTGGAAATTGCAGACACACCTTGTCGCGAGCGCCTTCTGCCCCAAGCGCTGGCGCTACGGCATCACAGCGCATTCCCCAAGGGGGCAAATGTGAGCTTTTTCCAAATACTGGGAGAGAACACCCTAAATGTGCTTACCTACGAGCGAGGTGTAGAGGATTACACCCTCGCCTGCGGCACCGGCTGCGGCAGTATTGCAGCTGCTCTATGGGCAGCCGGACGGCTGCCGGAAAAAGAGCTGCTTTGTCACAACCCCGGCGGTGATCTGCGCATCCGCTTAGAAGCAGAGGGCAATGCCTTATCTGCCATCTTCCTCACCGGCCCGGCAACCATTCTCTCTAAGGGCAGCATATAGAAAAAACCGGTTGGCAAATGCCAACCGGTTTTTAACTTTCCGAATTACAGGTACTTCTTGATTTCCTCGGAGGCATAAGTGGGATCGTCGGAAACGGTGATAGTGATCTCCATATTGTTGGCCTCAGCGAACTTAGCGCACCACAGAATGAACTCCTCACCTGCAGCACGGTCATTGCCGATGGTCTTATAGAGATTATCGATGTACACATTGGTAATATCGTAGTTGCCTGCGTGCAGACCGCTGAGCAGACCCTTGAGCATACAAGGATTGCTGATGCCGTATTCCTTAGAGTCTACCAGACGAACCTTGTAAGGCAGGTCATAGGTCAGCTTCTGGCCATACTCAACGCAAACCACGTCACCGTGTGCGCTGGCAACAGCCTCTTGAATGGAATCGATCATTTTCTTGGTCTTGCCGGAACCTTTCAGGCCCATAATCAGATGAATCATCGGGAACTCCTCCTTTGCTTGCAGCATAGTAGCTGTATATAGATTTTAACAGTTTTCTTACCGTATTGCAAGGGGCAATATGAAGAATTTAGAAAAATTTTTATGCTTAAGCCGAGGCTTAATAGCCGGGCTTGCCTAAGAGCTTAAACATATTGCGCTTGTAGAATTCCACGCCGGGCTGGTTGAAGGGGTTGACACCCAAGGTGTAAGCAGAAACGCCGCAAGCAAGCTCAAAGAAATAGAACATTTCACCCAGCTTCTGCGCATCCAGCTTGCCCATATCCATCGTAATAACAGGCACATTGCCATCCACGTGGGCAGCCAAGGTGCCAAGGAATGCCTGCTCGTCTACGAAATCCAAAGTACGGCCTTCCAAGTAATTCAGACCGTCCAAATTCTTCTCGTCGCCTTGGACAGTGAAGGTTTCTTCCGGCGCATCGAAGCGGATCATCGTCTCAAAGATATTCCGCTCGCCCTGCTGGATCATCTGACCCAGAGAGTGAAGGTCTGCGGTAAACTCAGCGGTAACAGGGAAAATACCCTTGCCGTCCTTGCCCTCGCTCTCGCCGAAGAGCTGCTGCCACCAGCCGCCCATCATCTTGTAGCCAGGCTCAAAGGATTCCATGATCTCAATGCACTTGCCATTGCGGTATAGAAGGTTTCTCGCTGCTGTGTACAGCCATACGGGGTTTTCAAAGGAGCGCAGATCGTAGTCCTTCTTTGCCTGCACAGCGCCAGCCATAACCTCCATAGGATCGATGCCGGCAACTGCCATAGGCAGCAGACCAACAGCGGTCAGGACGGAATAGCGGCCGCCTACGTTGGCGGGAATCACGAAGGTCTCCCAACCCTCCTCCATTGCCATCTGCCGCAGAGCGCCCTTGCAGGGGTCGGTAATGGCAATTGTGCGGGCATTGGCCTCGTCAATGCCATACTTTTTAACCAGCATCGCGCGCAGCGCACGGGTTGCGATAGCAGGCTCGGTGGTAGTGCCGGACTTAGAGATGATGGCGATGGAGAAATCCTTGCCATCGAGCAGGCGCTTCAGCTCATTCCATGCTCTGGTAGACAAACCGTTACCGGCAAAGAAGACCTGGGGATTTCCCTTGCCTTTACCGATATTGTGGTTAGTGCCCTGCAGAAGCTCAATGGCTGCGCGAGGTCCCAAATAGCTGCCGCCGATGCCGATGACGACAAACACATCGGAATTCTCACGAATACGCTTTGCAGCGGCGCGGATACGGATCATCTCATCGGTCTCTTCGGTGCTGGGCAGATCCAGCCAGCCAATGAAGTCGTTGCCCTCACCGGTACCTTCGGTCAGGGTCTTGTGGGCTGCAAACACTTCCTTCTCCAGTGCCAGCAGATCCGGCAGAGAAAGGGTGCCCCAAATGTTAGATATATCTACTTTAATCATAGGTATATACCTCCTTAAGTTATCTTTGCATATATTAACACAGTATCCGTCCGAAAACAAGAGATAAGTTTCTAATTTTTATGTAGCTTTTTCAATTTTTTTATTGTATGATATGTGTACTTATAAAAATACGGAGGCGTATACTATGCGTTACGGTTTTGGCATTGATTTAGGCGGCACCACAGTAAAGCTGGCCTTTTTTGAGGAAAACGGTGCTTGTCTTGATAAATGGGAGATTCCCACGGTAAAAGAAAACAGCGGCGAGCAGATCCTGCCGGATATTGCCGCTGCGGTTTTGGCCTACATTGCCCAAAAGCAGCTTAAAAAAGAAGATGTTTTGGGCATCGGCATCGGTGTCCCCGGTGCGGCAGACCCCAATGGTGTTGTGCCCGTTTGCGTCAACTTGGGCTGGGGCAGAAAGGATGTCCCCAAAGAGCTGGGCGCCCTTACCGGACTTCCGGTCGCCTGCGGAAACGATGCAAACCTTGCCGCATTGGGTGAATGCTGGAAGGGCGCAGGCAACGACAACATGGTCTTTGTGACCTTAGGCACAGGTGTTGGCGGCGGTGTTATCACAGAGGGCCGCGTTCTGACCGGCATTAACGGTGCCGGCGGTGAAATTGGCCATATCACCTTATTCCCCGACGAAACGATCCCCTGCAACTGTGGCAAATGCGGCTGCGCGGAGCAGTACTTATCCGCTACCGGCATTGTCAGACTTGCCAATGAAGCCCTTGCACTGCCTCACGAGCCTTCTGTGCTGGATCGCGGCAATATTACTGCAAAAGCTATTTTTGACGCAGGCAAGGATGGTGACCCTGTAGCAAAGGCAGTGCTTGATCGCTATTTTGATATCATGGGTTGGTTCCTCGCCATCATTTGCTGCATGGTGAATCCTGATGTGATCGTTTTGGGCGGTGGTGTCAGCAAGGCCGGACAGATGCTGATCGACGGCATTTGGGAGCCTATGCAAAAGCACACCTTTGCCCCTTGCCGCAATGTGCATCTGGCAATTGCAAGCCTTGAAAACGATGCCGGCATCTACGGCGCTTTCAAGCTGGCGCTGCAGAATTTTGCATAATCTAAGCGCCACGGAGAAATCCGTGGCGCTTCAGAGTGTCAAAAAAGCCGCCAACCGTCAAAACGCAAGTAAGTGAAATGATTATAGCTTGCGCCTTCTCCCTTGGGAGAAGGTGGCAAAAATCTTTTATTTTTGACGGGTGAAGGGTAAAAAAGCTTGCTACGCAAGGCATTTTGACTTACATCACAATCCACACTCTAACGTACCACCTGTACGCCGACGAGTGCGGATTGCTTGTCTTGGCGGCTCCTTTGCCCTCTGCCAGTCTGTCAAAAATATGGATAGGCAGAAAGGCAAGGCGTTATAGGATCAGTTCTTTTGCATTTCCCTTTCTTTGTCCAGCTTGACGTTTCGGAAATAAAGAAGCATATCGACGGTAATTTCGATAAAGTTCAGAAAATAAAAGCCCCAAGCAAGGAAGAAAATAAAGCCGGTACTGCCATTTGCAAACTTAATGAAATTCTTGGCAATGCCAAAAATATAGCCGATCCAAATAAAGATCTCAAACTGCAAGGACTTACCCTTGGCCGTTCGGGACTTCCAAGATTTATAGACAGACAGCGGCCAGCTCAGTCCAAAGCAGATGATCATAACCGCTTCGCAAACTTCTGCAATCACTTCCGGATTCATAGCGCACTCCCTTTCTTATGTGTTATATATCCTTTTCCATTGTTACGTGAGGAATGCCTTCCTCCAGATAATCTGGTGAGGTGACCGCAAATCCCAGCTTATCATAAAAGCCTTGGGCCTTCTTCTGCGCGTGGACAACGATTCTGTGGGCGCCCAGCTTTTCCCGGATGTGGGGAAGCGCACCCGTCATTAAAATAGTGCCGTGACCCTGATTGTGGGTAATAGACAGCACTCTGCCAACTTTTGCGATTCCCTCCCCCGCTGTAAAAGCCCGCAGGTAGGCAAGAACCTTGCCGTCCTCCTCCAAAAAACAGTGGAGCGCCTCGTAGTCCACCCGGTCAAAATCCTGACAGATAATATGCTGCTCCAGAAGAAAAATCTCTGTCCGGGAGCGGACGATCTCATAGAGTTCTCTTGTGGTCAATTCCTCAAAAAACTTTACTTGCAGCTTCAATGACGTGTTCTCCTTCGTTTTTTCTTTATTTTACTATCCCCATAGGGCAGTTGTCAATAAGCCAAAATATGCATCGTTAACTTGTAGGGAATGCATTTATGCATTCCACATTTCTTTTTTCGCAGCGGAATGGATAAATCCATTCCCTACGGCGCACCGTTGTAAGCAGTCCTATGGACAGCAGTTGCTTTTTCCCGCCCACAGTGATACAATGAACGCACCAACTTGCGTTTTGAGGGGGAGCATAATGCTTGTTTCAAAGATAAAAGAAGAAGATTTGACATTTGAAATAGTAGACAGGTTGTTATTTCAAGATTTAGAGGATACCGGGGAAGATGCTGATTGTATTATTGTATTAGGAAGCATTAAAGCAGCACAGTATAGAGTGCCTGTGGCAGTTAATGCCTACAATGCAGGACGCGCTAATAAGATAATGTTATGCGGTGGCAAATTGAGAGATTTCCCCGACGGAAACTACAGTGAAGCTGAACATATGCGTCAGGCTGCTTTAGAATTCGGTGTAGCCGAAGAAGATATTATCTTAGAAAACAGCTCGCAAAACACAGTGGAAAATATCCTCTTTGCACTGATCGAATTGCAGCGATCTTTTTGGCTGAATAAAGTTCATAGAGTCTTGTTGGTTACCACAGCCTATCATATGAGACGCAGCTTGGCGATTGCGCGGTATTTGTTCCCGGAGCATATCACGATCGTTCCTTGCCCGGCAAATGATACCAACACAAGACGGGATAATTGGATGAATACCCCCGTAGGTATTGAACGGACAAAAAGCGAGGCAATGAAAATTGTTCGCTCTGTAATCGATGGAATTATCCCGGACTTTGAAATATAATCTTGCCTCCAATATGTTGAACAGTGAAATCCGGCACCCATCCATAGGTGCCGGCTTCTTGTGTTATTTGAACACCGTAGGGGACAGGCTTCCCGCGTAAGCGGGAGTCGAAACGCCTCCCCTACTGTTTGACAAGGCAAACAATGGATTCATATATCGTTCGGTTGTCCAAACTGTATATTGGTCAGTTTTCCATTCATAAAATCAACAACGGTTTTCTCCGCTTCTGCCGCCGACAGCAAATGAAAGTGGGCCAAAAACTTCCCGTTTTCCTGCATGGAATAAAACTCGAAAGAGAAATCTCCATAGAACAGTTCAAAGCTTCCCAGCACAGAAGTTCCACACAACACAGGATAATCTATATCGGTTTTGAAACCCAAATCCAAAGAGCTTTTTAATTCAAGGGAATACTCGCTATGCAACTGATGATAAAGTTTTTTTATGTCAGCATCCATTTTATTGTTCCTTTTGAATCATTGTTACGATGGATTCTACGTGAGCGCAGCTATACCAGTTTGCCTTTCATAAAATCAATAACCATTTGCACCGCTTCGTTCATATCCACGGGATGCCAATGCTTGCATACCTTCCCATGCTCTGAGTCATAATCAAGTACAGCATCTATACCATTGAAGTAAAGATAGAAAATTCCCAAAACGCTCTTTCCCGTTAATACCTCGAGATCCCAATCGAAGCCCGCATCCAAAGCAAGTCCCGAAGTCAATTCTATCGCGTATTCATCGCTAAGCTGACTGTAAATCTGCTTTAGATCCAGCCAATTTTCAAAAGAAATGTTTTCCATATCATCCCTCCCAAATCATCGTCACAATAGATTCTATATGCGCGCACTTTGGAAATAAATCAGCCGCTTGGGCGTTTTTTACCGCGTAGCCGCGGTCTTTTAGCAGTGCCACATCTCGGGCAAGGGTTGCCGGGTCGCAGGAGACATAGACGATTTTTCGGGGTGCAAAGCGGCAGAGCGCCTCGATAGCATCGGCATTTAAGCCCTTTCGGGGCGGGTCAACAACTACCACATCCGCCCGGATGCCCTTTTCTTCCAGCTCCAGAGCCGCCTTGCCTGCATCACCGCAGATAAATTCCGCATTTTTGATGCCGTTGCGAAGCGCATTTTCCCGTGCATCCTGCACCGCCTGCTCCACCACCTCGACACCGATGACCTTCCCTGCCGCCTTTGCCATAGCGAGGGTAATGGTACCCACACCGCAGTAAAGGTCTAACACCGTGTCTTCTTTGGTGATCTCCGCCTGCGTGATCGCCGCCTCATAAAGCCGCTGGGCCTGATGGTGATTCACCTGATAGAACGACCGGGGCGAAAGCCGGAAAGTAAGACCGCACAGCGTATCTTCAATATAGCCCGGGCCATAAAGAGTAATGAACTCATCGCCCAAAATGGTATTTCCCTTTTTCGTATTAACAGACAGCACCAAGGTGGCAAACCCGGGGACTTTTTTCAGTCTTTCAATTAGTGCTTCCACCCGGGGCAGCTTCCGTCCGTTGACCGCAAGGCAGATCAAGACCTCTTTCGACACCGCGCCACGACGGACATAAATGTGCCGGAGTAATCCTTTTCCAGTGGTCTCATCGTAGATAGTCACCCGGTATTGGTTTACATAATCGATCACCAAATCCTTGACCATATCCATCTCCGGGGGCAGGATCAGGCATTTATCATTTTCCACCACCTGATGGGTACCTGCCCGGAAAAACCCCGCATAGGCTCTTCCCTTTTTGACGGACACCGGGTACTGGGCTTTATTGCGATAACCGTAGCAGGTGGGCGCGGACAAGATCGGAATTTCTTCCAAGCTCTCGCCGCCGATGCGGTTTAGCGCCTGGCGCACCCGCTCTGCCTTCAGCGCCGTTTCTTCCTCGTAATCCATATGCCAGAAATCACAGCCGCCGCAGAGCTTTGCCACCGGACATTCCCGGTTGACCCGATGGGGGGATTTTTCCAAAACCTCTGTAATTTTGCCGGATGCCCAGGTCTTTCCCACCTTCTCGATGCGAATATTGCACTTTTCGCCCCGGATGGCATTGGGCACAAAGACGGCGCAGCCTTCAATTTTGGCAATTCCCTGCCCCTCGGCAGTATAGTCGCAAATGACAGCTTCATAAATGCTGTTCTTTTCGAGCATTACTTTTCCTCCAAAATGGTCTCCATTATGTAGCGCTGGGGTCTCATTTCCATTTCCTCATAAAACTTTACCGCGCCGGCATTATCGCTCCAAACGTGGAGTGTCAGGTTATAGCAGCCTATCTTTTTTGCATAATCGCAGACATAGGTATGCAGCGCCTTGCCCACACCCATCCGCCGGGCAGAGCCCGCTACGCACAGATCCTCCAAAAACATCTCCTTACGGTCCGCCATAACGGGATGCC
>SVLZ01000042.1 GCA_015067665.1 Oscillospiraceae bacterium
TAAATACCCCCGGACTTTCGTCCGGGGGTAAATTTTACACTTTTTCCAATACGATCGCTGTGCGGCTGGGGAGATAGAGAAGAAGGCCGGGTCTTCCGTCTTTTTCTACTGTTTCGTAGGTTTCGTGATAAACTCTGCCAAAGCCGCCAAAGCAGAAATCATCGGTTGACATAACTACCCGATAGCTTCCTGCTTCCGGCATCGGTACAAAGGTACCGGTATAGCTTTCCGTGGGGTGGAAATTAAAGATATAAATGCCGGCACCCTTTTGGTAAGCCATCCATTTTTGATTATTTTCCACGATCAACTGACGGTCTCTGCCGGTAAAAACGCGCTGCCGCTTGCCAAGGGCAACCATCGCCTTTTCGAAATCGTTCAGGTATTCATACCGCAAATTAGGATTGTCTGCCAAGGACCACTGCCTGCGGCAGTAGTGATAGCTCCAACCGTTGCCCTCCCGGGGAAAATCGATCCATTCGGGATGCCCGAATTCATTGCCCATAAAGGTCAGATAACCTTCACTTCCCAAGCTCATAGTGACTAACCGCAGCATTTTGTGCAGCGCCATACCCCGGTCAATCACCATATTCTGACTACCCTTTTCCATTCCCCAGTACATTTCCTTGTCGCAGAGGCGGAACATAATGGTCTTGTCGCCCACCAGCGCCTGATCGTGGGATTCGCAATAGCCGATAACTTTTTCTTTGGGTCTGCGGATAGCAAGCTCATAATAGATATTATTGAGATCCCAGTATTCGTCCGGGGTTTCCTTTAAGAGACGGATCCACATATCCGGCTCGCCCATGGCAAGGCGGTAGTCAAAGCCTACACCGCCCCAAGAAACCGGCATCGCTAAGCCCGGCAGCGCAGAGGTATCCTCCGCGATGGTGATGGCATTTTTGTTGATTTCTCGAACCATCAAATTGGCAAGCTGCAGATAAGTGACCGCTTCCACATCTGTATTCATAGAGAAATAGGAATCATAGCCCGTAAAAGCTTTCCCCAGACCGTGGTCGTGATAGAGCATAGAGGTAACACCGTCGAAACGGAAGCCGTCAAAATGGTATTCCTCCATCCAATATTTCAGGTTCGAAAGCAGGAAGTGAATGACCTCAGGCTTATCATAGTTAAAGCATTTGGTATTCCAAGCCGGATGATCCCCCCGCTCACCTGCGTGGAAGAACTGGTAATCCGTACCGTCAAATTGGTTGATACCCTCCCGGGTATTTTTGCTTGCGTGGGAGTGGACAACATCTAATAGCACCGCGATACCCATTTTATGGGCGGTGTTTATCAGATTTTTCAGATCCTCCGGCACACCAAACCAAGAGGATGCCGCGAAGAAATTGGTGACCTGATAGCCAAAGGATGCATAGTAGGGATGCTCCATAATGGCCATAATTTGCAGCGTATTATATCCCAGCTTGTGGATACGGGGCAACACCTTTTCCGTAAACTCCTGATAGGTGCCCAGCTTTCCCTCTTCCTGCGCCATACCGATATGGCACTCGTAAATATAAAGGCGTTTCTTGGGCTTAAAATTCTTATCTGTCCAGCAAAAAGGCTTTTCGTCCCAAATGACACCGCACCAGCTATGATCCTCCGGGTTCTGCTCCACGCGATGGATATAAAGAGGGATCCGCTCCATTGCCATTCCGTTCCGGCAGACGATGGCCATCACCCGGGTACCGGTTTTTAAGGTGTCTTTTCCCGGTAAAAACAGCTCAAATACGCCGTTTTCCTTCTTTTCCATCTCGTAGGCATACCGATCCCAACCGCAGAAATCGCCGGTCAGGAACATTTTCTCCGCGCCGGGCGCCCATTCCCGATAGTACCAGCCGTCCTCCGTTTTGTGGAAGCCGAAATATAAATGTCCGGTGGCAAACCCACTTAAGGTCTGTCCCTCCGGTAAGAGCGTCGCAAGCTTCTCTTCCAGCCGCGCCTGACGCAGCATAAGGTCCGCCCGATAAGGCTTTAGCATAGGGTCACAGGAAAGTATTTTCATAACCGGTCCTCCTTTGCGTTTTTACACTTTCAGTTTAGTCCTATTTTTCCTCCCTGTCAAGGGAAATAAAAAGAATGGTGTAGCTACAAAATAACCACCGGCACGCACGCGTGCCGGTGGCTTGGCTTAATAGGAATGGGACGATTATCCGTTTAGTCCTAATGCCTTATTCTCTTTTCTGATCTGGATCGCGCAAATGATATAATTTATGCAAATAATGAGGGAAATAACAAACACAATTGTGGGATATGTGATGGTGACCATTCTGATATACCACAAATAAATTTCTTTCGCTTCTTTCATAAAGTAAGAATATTTACTCAACCACGGAATCCAGTGTGGCAATATCAAAGGAAGTGTAACACCCGCCATCAATAAGCAGGTTTTTGCCGAAATATGCTCATGGTTTTTACATTGATAACGTGAACACAACCACAAAATCACAAATACAATGGTAAATACCAAGGCCCATTTCATAGGCATTTCAAAAGAATATACACTCCACGACCCATGCTCTACATATATTTGTGTATATAAACCATGGGTAATTCCTAAATAAAATATGGTAAAAATACATAATGCACCATATAGCGTTTTATTAAATGGTAAAAGTATTTTTCTCATTTTCCCACTCCCGTCTAAGAACAAATTCCCTAACAAATTGAAACAAAACGCAGCACCACAAACTGGTTAATTACTGAATGCGTTGCATTAACAATGTATATCCTTCAGTGCATGCATGTCTAAAGGCATCCAAATAATAAATATCCCCCGCAATTAAATTAATTGTAAGAGTGGCGTTCCTATCGTTTTCGCCGTCAATGTCATCTGTTGCTCGTACCTCTGGTGTTCTTTGTGTCGCATTTGTAATTGAGAAATCGGGGTCTCCGCTACTACTGATTGTATCGATTCTATAAGTACCACTTGTAGGCACTGTAATCTTCATCGCATATCTTTCTTCGCCTTCAGGAATTGCGACATAATAATAGCTAAAAGCAACGCGATCATACGCTTATAGGATTTTTAAGTATGTAATTTCATATTTTACCTCCATATTGGTACAGAAAAGTATTTTCATCGTCATTTGTTAACATTCATCCGTATTTGGCTCGAAAATGCTTTGGTATATCAAACAGGGGGTGCGTATAACCTATCGACAAGGCTATACGCCTTATATGCTGATTTTCAGTCTGTTCCTCCACAGTTTTCGCTTACGCATCATAATCAAATGCTCCTTTTAGTTGTGTCTTTTATGCAGTATATCCTGTACTTACAATATATTCGTAATATTCCTATTTGTCAACCATAAATTTCCAGTCAAGCAGTGGAATGGCGGTCTTGATTTCATATCAACAAAAAAAGACCTGAAAGCGGACTTTCAGGTCTTTTTTGTGAATTTTTCCTTGCATTTGGGGCAGGTGATGGCGATTTTGCCTTTGCCCTTCGGGACACGGACGGTCTGCTTACATTTGGGACAAGTAAAATAACGGTGGTTTTTGTCGCGAATTCGTTCGATAAGCTGCAGGTATTTCCGATTTTCCCGGTAGCGCTTATAGGTATTCCGGGAGAAGCAGCGATACAGCGCCAAAATCATAAAACCGTAGGAAATGGCAGTAAAAACAAGCCGGGCGATAGGATTCCAAATAAAGAGATTTATTAGGCAGGTGGCAAGACCCAATCCTAACAGTAGCGTATTGAGCTTATCCGTTCCATATCTTCCCGTCATAAAACGGCGGAAGGACATAAGCAATCGCTGGCCCAGTTTTTTCATAAAGAAACTCCTTCGTGTGACTTTTTTTCTATTATAATACGGTTTTTATAAAAAACAACTGCCTTGCAAAAAAGTTTACGATTCGTTAACACCATAAACGGACAAGAGTCGCAGGCAAGCCTGCGACCCTTGTTTTGAAAGAAAAGAGGAAAATGAAAAGAGAATTTTATGTTTTTAGTATAAATAGAAAATGTGAAGAAAGAAAGGGAATAATTATTAAGATTGTATTAAGCCTCTGTATATGTGAATATTTTCATTTCTCCCCCACGGAAAACTTTACTTTTCCCATAATAAATAGTATACTGTTAATAACTTTTTGAAAGGAGGCGGCAAATATGCTTTCTAAATTAGAAGCAGTAGAAAATCGCTTTGAAGAGCTTTGCGCCAAAAGCGAGCAGCCGGATTTTTATGCTGATCCCAAAAAGGCCGCTACCCTTTTGCGGGAAAAAAATGATTTAGAGCCTATTATTGAAGCCTATCGGGCTTACCAAACTGCCCTGCGAGATATGCAGGAGGCGGAGGATCTGATGAGTGACCCGGAAATGCGGGAGCTTTGTCAGGACACCTATCAGGAGGCAAAAGCCCAAAAAGAAGCCCTTTATGAGCAGCTGCGGATCCTGCTGCTGCCTAAAGACCCCAACGATGAGAAAAATGTCATTGTAGAAATCCGGGGCGGTGTCGGCGGCGAAGAAAGTGCACTTTTTGCCCATAGCCTGTTTCGTATGTACAGTATGTACGCCGCCCAGAAGGGCTGGCAGGTGGAGCTGATGAACTATAATGAGACGGAATTGGGCGGTGTCAAGGAAGCGGATTTTGTGATCAGCG
The DNA here is from genome assembly GCA_015067665.1 of Oscillospiraceae bacterium. Lineage (GTDB taxonomy): Bacteria > Bacillota > Clostridia > Oscillospirales > Oscillospiraceae > Faecousia. The sequence continues at coordinate 4,602 of SVLZ01000042.1, forward strand.
GCCGGGGTGCTTATTCACGGCTTAAGTACGAATCCGGTGTTCACCGTGTGCAGCGTGTTCCCGAAACCGAGTCCGGCGGTCGTGTCCACACATCTACTGCCACTGTGGCTGTACTTCCTGAAATGGAAGAGGTAGATGTACAGATCAATCCCGCAGATATTGAGATGCAGGTTTTCCGCGCCTCCGGCGCCGGCGGTCAGCATATCAATAAGACCAGCTCTGCCGTGCGGCTGATCCACAAGCCTACCGGCATCGTAGTGGCTTGTCAGGAAGAGAGAAATCAGTTCCAGAACCGGGAAAAATGTATGCGGATGCTGGCATCCAAGCTTTATGAGATCGAACAGGAGCGCATCAGCTCCGAGGTCACGGGTATGCGCCGCAGTCAGGTAGGCACCGGTATGCGTAACGAGCGGATCCGTACCTATAATTTCCCCCAAGGCCGTGTGACCGATCATCGAATCGGCCTTACCCTCTATAAAATCGATGCCGTTATGGACGGCGCGCTGGATGAGATCATCGACGGTCTCGCCACCGCCGATCAGGCAGAGAAGCTGAAAAACAGCCAATAAAGCCTTCCCTCCCTCTGTGATGGAGGTGGCCGAGCAGGGCGAGGTCGGAGGGAGTGTCGTTCTTATGATAGGACACTCCCCCAGTCAGCCTATTCGGCTGACAGCCCCCTCAAAGAGGGGGCCAAGATAAAGGGAAGGCATTGGAAAGGAATTTTATGGAATATATTACAAACTCTCCGGAGGAGACAGAGGCACTGGGTGCGGCATTGGGCCGCATTTTACAGCCCGGTACTGTCATTGCCTACACCGGAGACTTAGGCGCAGGAAAAACTGCCTTTACCCGCGGCATTGCCCGCGGTCTTGGCATCGGAGAAATTGTCACCAGCCCTACGTATACCATCGTCAACGAATATTTAGGCGGCAGATTGCCTCTTTTCCATTTTGATATGTACCGCCTGCGCTCTTCCGAGGACCTTTGGGACATCGGCTGGGAGGATTATTTGGAGCGGGGCGGTATCTGCGCTGTGGAATGGAGCGAAAATATCACCGATGCACTGGAAGAGCCCCTTTTTATCTGCATTGAAAAGCTAAGCGAAAATAGCAGAAAAATCACCCTAAAAGGAGGAAATTTCCATGCTTTTAGCCTTTGAAACCTCTGCAAAAGCCGCTTCTGTGGCGCTTTTTGACGGAGATAAGCTGCTGGGCGAGAGCTATCAAAATACCGGTCTTACCCATAGCCAGACACTTATGCTGATGGCAGAGGACTTACTGAAAAACGCAGGGGTAACCGTTGCGGATCTGACAGCCGTTGGGGTTGCCGCAGGTCCGGGCAGCTTTACCGGTGTGCGGATCGGTGTTTCCGCCGCCAAAGGTCTTGCTTGGGGAAGAGAAATTCCCTGCTACGGTGTTTCTACCTTGGAGGCTATGGCATTGGGTTTCGGTGTACACGACGGCTATATTCTCCCCACTATGGACGCCCGCAGAAATCAGGTATATACCGCCCTTTTTTCCGTAGAAAAGGGCACATTTTCCCGTATTTTCGAGGATAGCGCCATTGCGCTTTCGGAGCTGAAGGAAAAGCTGCCCGGAGACAAGCCCATTTTCCTCGTAGGTGACGGCAGCAAGCTTACTTACAACACATTAAAAGAAGCGGTTCCCAATCTGATTTTGCCGCCGGAGCATAAAATGCATCAACGGGCAGTGGGGGTAGGTCTTGCAGCAAATAAGGCAATCTCTCAGGGAGATGCCGGTGATGCCGCAGCACTTGTGCCCAATTACCTGCGTCTCTCCCAAGCCGAACGGGAACGATTGGAAAAAATGAAATAAAAGAACCGGGGTGCAGCTGCACCCCGGTAAATAATTACTTATCTTGACTTTTTGCAATAGGATAAATATCTACGATGGGACGCTTAAAGAACAGAGTCCAACCCATTCCGCCGTAGTCGCAGACCTCTACCAGCTCCCAGCCCTCGCGACCCCAACCGGCAATCTGCTTGTCCATCTTCTTTTCGTCCATAACGCTGATCTTTTCGCGCTTATACTCATACTTATGGACGTAGAAATTATCGAAGCTGTCTACAGGGATCAGCGTAACCTTAGAGATAATACGGTCATTATCCGCTTTTGCCAGCCACTTTCTGCTGATGCCGGCATCCAAAAGACCGCCGCAGGACTTAGGGGCATCCATAATGCCGATCTTATACTTAAAGACCACCTGGGTAGGACCATTCAGCGGCACATGGGCGATCTGGCCGGATTTTCCCTCCCACAGCACCTTCTCACCCTCCAGAATTGTTACGGTTTGGGGTGTATCTGCAGCTTCCAGCTTCACCATTACATATTCAATTTTTTCTGCAATGGGATTACCGCAGGTGGGGCAGCTTACTGCCAAGGAAGAAACCTGCTTTCCGCATTCCGGACAAGTGATCATAGCCATAGGATATACCTGCCTTTTTCATCATTTTCTTCATTATAACAGAGGAAATCCAAAATAGCAAGGGAGATTTTTTGAAGAAATAAATGATAAAATCACCGCATTGCGCGGTGATTTTATTTCGGACCGCCAGGGACGTCGGTCCCTACAATGGGTCAATAGGAATTTATTTCCAAACCTCCATAGGCTTTCCGCAGCAGCGAGGGATAGGCTGTCCTTCTTTTACATCTAAGATCTTATGGCAAATGGGGCAGTAGACCTGACAGTCCTTTTCTGCCCGTACCACCAAGCTTTCACCGAATCTGTTTTCCATATTACAGTACCAGAGACGGTGCCGCATAAACACGGGCGGCGTATTCCTGATCGAGAAGATACAGACCCTTGGGATCCTGTCCAAAGAGCTTATAGCGGCTGATCATAGAGTCGGCGTTTTCCTCTTCCTCCATCTGCTCATCCACAAACCAGTCGAGGAACTTCATCGTCCGGTAGTCCCTTGCCTGATGGGCTTCGTGGTAGATGTTGTTAATGAGAGCCGTCACATAGCGCTCATGCTCTGCGGCGACCTCCAAGGGGTCAAGGACAGAGGAAAACACCTTATCGGGCTTACCGATGGCCTCCAAGGTCACCTTCAGGTTATTGATCTGCATATATTTCATAAACAGCAGGGCGTGATCCCGCTCCTCCTGCGCCTGGATCATATAGTAGTTTGCGTAGCCGTCCAGATCCAGCTCGTCATAATAATTTGCAATATCCAAATAGAGATATGCAGAGTAAAGTTCTTTATTGATCTGCTCATTTAAGAGCTTTGCAACTTGTTCGTTCATATTTTTCTCCTTTCACATTCAATGGCTGTGGCTGTGATCGTTTTCCGTCTTACTAAGAATTTCCCCGGTAAAAGCGTCAATCATATATTCCCAATTTTTACCATCCGCGGTGATGTAGACAGTATAGCAGGCTGCGCCTTCAAAGGTTGTGGGATGGGTATGAATTTCTCCTGCCTTGTTCTCTTTGACACCAAGGTCATCTAAGACGACGTTCTTAATCTCATTTGTAGACAGAGGGCCGTCATTTTTGCCACCGGCAAAAACAGCTATAAGCACGCCTGCAAAAACAACTGCCACCACCAAAATGGGAATCAGATATTTTTTCTTTTTCATAACCGGAGTCTCCTTCACTTTTTCTTTATATTATAGCACATTTTTTTGAAGACGGAAGCATAAAGAGGACAAAGCGGCGGCTCTGTCCTCTTAAAGGTTATTTCTTACTTAAAGTAACGCTCCAGAAGACCCTGCAGAGCCTTGCCGTGGCGGGCCTCGTCGCGAGCCATCTCGTGGACAGTGTCGTGGATGGCATCCAGACCGTTTTTCTTAGCGCAGGCGGCCAGGTCGAACTTACCGGCAGTTGCACCGAACTCGCAGTCAACGCGCCAAGCGAGATTATCCTTGGTGGTGGCCTTCATATTGGGCTCTAAGGTGCTGCCCAGCAGCTCTGCGAACTTTGCTGCATGCTCAGCCTCTTCCCAAGCTGCCTTTTCCCAGTACAGGCCGATCTCAGGATAGCCTTCCCGGTGAGCGATCCGCGCCATGCACAGGTACATACCCACCTCGCTGCACTCGCCGTTAAAGTTGGCGAACAGCTGTTCCTTGATATATGCCTTGTCTTCTGCGGAGATGTCGGGGTTATTCTCTACGGTCTTTTCGTAGACGCCGAACTCGTGCTCAGCAGCCAGCTTCATCTCGCCCTTCTGCTCCACGAACTTAGAAGCGGGGACCTTACATACGGGGCAGCGGAACTCAGCGTCCAGCTCCTCGGCGGTGTGCACATAACCACAAACACTGCAAACAAACTTTTTCATAATTTTTCCTCCAAAATTTTAATTTTCTTTTTTAATACAGTTTTTACAAATTCCGGCAAAGCTAAGGCTGTACATATTCACCTTGCCGCCGGTGCCGCTTTCCACAGCCTCAGATAATTGCGCAGGTGCCTCAATTTCAGGCAGATCCAACACGCTTCCGCATTCATTGCAGATAAAGTGGACATGGGGCGCGGTGTTTCCGTCGAACCGTTCGATCCCTTTCACTGTACCAACGCATTGGATCAGACCCTGATTACGAAACAGAGCAATGTTCCGGTAGACGGTGGCCAGCGACAGATCGGGACAGCTCTCTTTCAGTCCCATATACACCATCTCTGCTGAGGGGTGCTCGTTGGTCGCCTGAAGGTAATTAAGGATGGCATTGCGCTTTCTGAATTGCTTTTGCGCTTCCATTTATTTACCTCCTAAATAAGAATAGTTCTTATTTACATTTGCATTGTAGCATTCCATTTTTATTTTGTCAACACTTTTTTTGCAAATTTACAAAAAAATTTTATCTGGGACCAAAATGAGATATTCTCTTTATTTATAATGTATATTGCAAAAAAACCTTGTTTTTTCCACAGATATGTGGTAAAATTTACGGTGAATAGGTATGCTTATTTTCGGCTAATGAAGAAAAGAGAAAGGAGCCGTTTGTTATGTATTCATCTGCCTACGTATGGGCCAAAATTCTGCAATATTTGGAGGAACGACTCAGTAGCACCATTGTTTCCGGCTGGTTTGACAGTGCGGAGGTGGTAGAATTAACTGCGGAGCATTTGGTGATCCATATTCCCTCTGAGTTTCACCGGGATATGATTGCCGCAAAAACCACCGATCTTATCAACGCAGCACTCCGTGAGATTTTTAATTCTGATGCTACCTTGCTGGTGCTCAGCTCACAGGAACTGGACGTTTATAAAGAGAAGGAAAAAGGCATTCCGCAGATCGCTTTCAACCCCCAGTTCTCTTTCGAGAATTTTGTGGTAGGTCCTTCCAACCGTTTTGCTTATTCCGCTGCCAATGCCGTGGTCAACAACCCCGGTCAGGTATATAACCCGCTATTTATTTATGGCCCTGCCGGTGTGGGTAAGACCCACCTGCTTTATGCCATTGCCAACGGTATTCGCAAGACAAATCCAAAGGCGAACATCGTTTATATTAAGGGCGACCAATTTACCAACGAGTTGATCGCCGCCATCGGCAGCGGTAAGAATTTGGAATTCCGCAACAAGTACCGGGAAGCTGACCTTTTCCTTATCGATGATATTCAGTTTATTGCCGGTAAAGAATCTACCCAAGAAGAATTTTTCCATACCTTCAATAAGCTCTATGAAGAGCATAAGCAGATCGTAATGACCTCCGATCGGAAGCCCAGCGATATGCTCACCTTGGAGGATCGGCTGAAAACCCGCTTCGAGTGGGGTCTTACCGCAGATGTACAGCCGCCGGACTATGAGACCCGTATGGCCATCATCAAAAACAAGGCCGTCTCTCTCGGTTTAGAGCTGCCGGACGATGTTTGTAACTATATTGCTGTCAACGTGACCAGTAACGTACGGCAGATCGAGGGCACCGTGAAAAAGATCATGGCTTACCGTGATCTTAACAATATGCCTCTTGATCTTCCCAATGTCTCCCGTGCCATCAGCGATATGTTTAAGAGCGAAGGAAGCGCACTGCCCACGCCCAGTCTGATCATCAGTCAGGTCTGTAAGTTCTACTCCATCGACGAAGCGGTTTTGCGGAGTAATCAGCGTACAAAGACAGTAGCCGAAGCCCGGCACGTTGCCATCTACCTGATCCGCCAGCTGACGAATCTCTCCCTGCCTGCCATTGGTATGGAGCTGGGCAAGGACCACACCACCATTCTCTATTCCGTAGAGAAGATTGAAAAGGCCTTGCAGGTTGGCGGCACAGCGCTCCAAAACAATATCCGGGACATTACAGCCAATATCCATTCCTGTCTTTAATTGATCATTGTAGGGGCGTGCATTGCACGTCCGCGGACGACCGATGGTCGCCCCTACAAGACAAAATGACAGACAAAATTTTATCCACAAGGGTTGTGGAATGTGGAAAGATTTTCTGTGGAAAAGTACACAACATTTTTCTTCTCCACAAAGGCTGTGAAAAAGCTTTGCAAATTACACAAGAGGGCTGTGGATAAAAAACGCCCCAAATACAAGGCTTTCGGGAGTTTTCCCCATATATTTTCCCCTACTGCTATTATTACTACCTAATATATCTATTTATATATTTATATCTTATTATTTTACAGAATCGAGGTTTTTCATATGCGGTTTACCTGTGAAAAAAGTATGCTCGTAACAGCGCTCAATATTACCGGACGTGCCGTTGCACCCAAAAGCGCGATCACTGCCTTGGAAGGTATCTACTGCGATGCTTCTGCAGAGCTGACCTTTACCGGCTACAATATGGAAACGGCTGTTATTTACCGGGTAGATGCGGAGATTACGGAATCCGGCAAATGCGTATTTCCTGCCCGTCTGTTCGGTGATATTATCCGCCGTCTGCCGGAAGGCCCCGTTACGGTCGCAGTGGATGATAATTACAAGGTTTCTGTTCGCGCCGGTTATTCTTCCTTTACCATTTCTGCGGAGCCCGGTGAGGATTACCCCAGTTTGCCGGATGTCGGCAGCGGACGCAGCGTCAGCCTGCCTCAGAGTAACTTGAAAGAACTCATCGGCAGCACCATTTTTGCGGTTTCTGAAAATCAGGGCCGTCCCATCCACACCGGTGTCAAATTCGAGGTGGAAAAGGATAAGGTTTCCGCCATTGCAGTTGACGGCTTCCGTCTTGCACGGCGCACCTTCCCTGCCGATTCCGGCACGGAGATTTCTTTCGTTGTGCCTGCACAGGGTCTTAAGGAAGTAGAAAAGATCCTGGTGGACAACGAGGAAGAAGTATCGTTTACGCTGGACAGCAAGCATATTTTGTTTAATTTGGGCGATGCGACCCTGATCTGCCGTCTGCTGGAGGGTGATTTCCTGGATTGGCGGAAGGTAGTACCCACAAATAGCCCCATTAAGCTGACTGCCAATGTAGGCGATCTTTCTTCGGCAATTGAGCGCGTCGGTCTTATCGTTTCCGAGAAATACAAGAGCCCGGTGCGCTGTGTATTCTCTGATCAGGTTCTGCAGCTGCGAACCAATACTACCATCGGTGCGGCAGAAGATCGCTGCAGCATTGCCGGTGACGGTAAGGACTTGGAGATTGGCTTCAATGTTCGGTACTTGGCTGATGCGCTGCGCGTCATTCCCAGCGAGGAAGTGATGCTGGAGCTGACCAATAGCTTAAGCCCCATCGTCTTTACTTCTACAGAAGAAAAGTATGACTTCTCTTATATGGTGCTGCCTGTAAGAATTAAAAGCTGAGGGAATTTATGAAAGTAACCGTTAAGAAAAAGGAAAATGCGATCCCGGTAGTGATCGGGACAGAATTTATTAAATTAGAGGCCGCACTGAAATTTGCCAATGCGGTAGAGTCCGGCGGTATGGCAAAGACAGTGATCCAAAACGGTGACGTTTTGGTAAACGGTGAAGTGTGCACTATGCGCGGTAAAAAGCTTTATCCCGGTGACAGCTTCGCTTTTAACGGCGATAAGTATCTCATTTCCATCCATGCAGCTCAGTAATATAAATATCCGGGATTTCCGGAATTATGAGGCGCTTTCCCTGCAGTTTTCTCCGGAAGTGAATCTCATAGTTGGTGACAATGCCCAAGGAAAGACCAATTTAATAGAGGCCATCGGGTATTTAGGCTCAGGAAAAAGCTTTCGCGCCCAAAAAACAAGCGAGCTGGTCCGTTTTGGGGCGGATTTTGCGGAGCTTTCGGGCGCAGTCTTTTCTCAGGAGCGGCAGCAGACACTGCGCTGGGTGCTGTTTCCCAGCGGAAGACAGCGACAGCTTTACGGCAACGGTGTCAAAAAGAAAACGGCCGGGGAAATCAGCGGTGTTTTGCAGACGGTTCTGTTTTGTCCGGAGGATTTGATGGTCTTAAAGACCGGTGCAGCTCCGAGGCGGAGACTGGCAGACCATGCTCTTTGTCAGCTCCGGCCTAATTATGAAGCTGCGCTGACAGAATACAACCGGATTTTGGAGCAAAAAAGCCGTATTCTTAAGGATCGATTTGAAAATACGGCGCTTTTGGAGATCTTGCCGGAGTATAATACCCGTCTTTGTCAGGTTGGCGCGCTGCTGATCTCTTACCGCGCCCGGTTCTTTGAGGGCTTAGGAAAGGCGGCAAGTGTGTATCACGGGCAGTTTTCCGGCGGAAAAGAGGATTTTTCCCTGCAATATCACACTGTTTCGACGGTGAAGGATCCGTTTGCTTCTGTATCTGTTCTGGCAGAAGATCTGCAGGCACATTTAGAGAGCCACTATCGGGCAGAATTAGAAAGTATGCAATGCCTGACCGGGCCTCACAAAGATGATTTTGACGTAAATCTTTCGGGCCTTTCCGTAAAGACCTTTGGCTCTCAGGGGCAGGTGCGGACGGCTGCCATCAGTCTGAAGCTTGCCCAGCGGGAGCTGATGCAGCGGGAAAGCGGCGAAATGCCGGTGCTGCTACTCGACGATGTGCTGTCGGAATTGGATCCGGGACGGCAGGATTTTATTCTCAATCAGATCACCGGTGGGCAGGTTTTTATCACCTGCTGCGAGCCGGGCAGATTTACCAAATTGGGTAAGACGATCGAAATCGAAAAGGGAAATGTAAAATAGAAGCCTTGCCTCCCTCTTTGAGGGAGGTGAGTCGCGAACAGCGACTCGGAGGGAGTGTTGTAAGACAGATGCATTATGACCATAAAAATGTTAATTATGCAAGAGAATTGCGAAACAATATGACTCCTTGGGAAAGAAAATTGTGGTATTGCTTCTTAAAAACTTATCCTGTTAGAGTGCAAAGACAAAAAGTAATTGGACATTACATTGCGGATTTTTACTGCGCAAAGGCGAAACTTGTAATTGAGTTAGACGGTGGCGAACATTATACACCGGAAAAACAAAAGAAAGATGATGAACGAACACAAAGTATAGAAGCGCTTGGGTATTATGTGCTTCGGTTTTGTAACCGTGATATTGATAAGAATTTTTATGGTGTCTGTACAGTGATAGATGATACGATTCAACGAAAGACACTCCCCCAGTCAGCCTGCTCGGCTGACAGCCCCCTCAGAGAGGGGGCCAAGTCACTCGAATAAGCATAGGAGGACTTTTTATGTCTGAAGAAACAAAAGTAACACAGGAATACGGCGGTGAACAAATTCAGGTCTTGGAGGGCTTGGAGGCTGTACGGAAAAGACCCGGTATGTATATCGGTTCCACTTCTACTTCAGGTCTGCACCATCTGGTGTATGAGATCGTGGACAACTCCATTGACGAGGCACTGGCCGGTTACTGTACCCATATCAATGTTACCATCAATCCCGGTAACTCCATCACCGTTACCGATAATGGCCGCGGTATTCCTGTAGATATACAGCCCCAGACCGGAAAGCCGGCTTTGGAGGTTGTCTTTACCGTGCTCCACGCAGGCGGCAAGTTTGGCGGTGGCGGCTATAAGGTTTCCGGCGGTCTCCACGGCGTTGGCGCATCGGTTGTCAATGCACTCAGTGAGAGCCTTACTGCCCGCGTATTCAAAAACGGTAATATTTACGAGATGAAATTTGCCCGTGGTCATATTACGCAGGAAATGCGGATCACTGGCAAGACTGACAAGACCGGTACCGAGGTCACTTTCCAGCCTGACCCGGAGATGTTCGATGAGACCGTCTATTCTTATGAGACGCTCCACGCCCGCATGCGTGAAGAAGCCTTCCTAAACGCAGGCCTCAGCATCACCATTACCGATGACCGCGGTGAGGAACCTGTTTCTGAGACGATGTGCTACGAGGGCGGTATTCGGGAATTTGTCACTTGGACGAACCAAAATAAGACTGTCGTTCATAATGATGTGATCTATATGTCCGGCAGCAAGGGCGATGCCTCCGCGGAAATTGCGCTGCAGTATCACGACGGCTACAACGAAAGCCTCCAGTCCTTTGCCAACGATGTCCGCACTCCCGAGGGCGGTATGCACGAGACCGGCTTTAAGACCGCGCTGACAAGAGTTCTGAACAATTACGGCATCAAGGTCGGTATTATTAAGGGTGACGATAAGGTTTCCGGTGAGGACTGCCGGGAAGGTATTTCCGCCATCATCTCCGTGAAGCTGACGGACGCCCAGTTTGAAGGTCAGACCAAGGCAAAATTGGGCAATGCCTACATCCGTACCTTGGTGGAGCAGATCGTGGGCGAGCAGCTATCTACCTATTTTGAAGAGCATCCTGCCACCGCAAAGATCATCTTAGAAAAGGCAATGATGGCAAACCGGGCAAGAGAAGCTGCCCGAAAGGCAAGAGAAAATGCCCGCCGCAAGACCGGCTTGGAATCCGGCGGCATGCCCGATAAGCTGCAGGACTGTAACGAAAAAGACCCATCGCTCTGTGAGCTGTACATCGTCGAGGGTGACTCTGCTGCCGGCTCTGCCATTCAGGGCAGAGACTCCCGTTTCCAAGCAATACTCGCAATGTGGGGTAAAATGCTGAACGTCGAAAAAGCGCGTGCTGATAAGATCTACGGCAACGACAAGCTCTCTCCTCTGATTATTGCACTTGGCGGCGGTATTGGTGAGGATTTCGATATTGAACGTCTTCGCTACCACAAAATTATCATTATGTCCGATGCGGATGTGGACGGCGCCCATATCCGCACCCTGCTTCTGACCTTCTTCTTCCGCTACATGAAGCCGCTGATCGAGCACGGCTATGTATATAGCGCTGTGCCTCCCCTTTATAAGTTAAAGAGAGGCAAGACCGAGCGTGTAGCTTACTCTGACGAGCAGAGAGACGCAGTTTCCGCAGAAATGCGTGGCGAAAGCGGCGCGAAAGTAGAAATTTCCCGATTTAAGGGTCTTGGTGAAATGGATCCCCACGAGCTGTGGGAGACTACAATGGATCCTACTACCCGCACGCTGCGCCGAATTACATTAGAGGATGCCCAACGGGCAGATGAGATCTTTACAGTGCTGATGGGCGAGCAGGTAGAGCCTCGTAAGGAATGGATCGAGCGCAACGCAAAATACGCCATTAATATTGATATCTAACCCCTTCCCCCGGGGGGAAGGTGCCCCGAAGGGGCGGATGAGGAATGGCGAAATCTACAGGGAGGGATATTTTTGGAGAGAAATAAAAATCTGACTC
>SVLZ01000043.1 GCA_015067665.1 Oscillospiraceae bacterium
ACAGAAAGCTTTGCACCACAAATACACTCATAGCTTTCCTCATCAAAGGTGTGAGTTTCATTTTCCACATGACCGCAGACGGTGCAAGCCTTCTTGTGTGTACCGTCGTCGTTGTCGGTGTATTTATAATCGTGATTGCCTGCAAGGCAGTTTTTGAGAGCTGCATTTTCCTTTTCCAGCTCGGTCTTTTCGTTCTCGAGGGCTACATTTGCATTCTCAAGCTCTGTAATTCGATTGGAAAGGGTCTGCTTTTCGGTAGTTAAGGTCTGGATGGAGGAATGGAGACCTGTGATCTCCGCGTCCTTTGCGGAAATGCTGTCTTCCAGCTCGGTGACCTTGCCGCTCAGCTCGGTCTTCTTTCCCTCAAGGGTAGAAATGTCCCCTTTCAGCTTGGCGATCTCCTGATCGTCCGCTTCGCCGCTGGCTTCCATCTCGGCTACTTTTCCGTTAAGGGTCGCAAGCTGGGCATCTACCTCGTCGATCTCCCCTTCCAGCGTGGTCTTTTCGGCGGTGAGGTCTGCCTTTTCGTCCTCTAAGGTCTCGATCTTCGCTTCCTTTGCAGCAATGTCTGCATTCAGCCGGTCGATCTGCTCCTTGAGAGGCGCAGAAGCATCGTTTACAGCTTTGTCGATGTCTTCCTGTGTTACGCAGCCGGCAAAGCTAAATAGCAGCGCAAGAGCCAACAAAATGGCGGTCAGTTTTTTCATAGAAATTTCCTCCTTGTGGAAATGATTTGCAAATTTCTGCCTATCCCTTCCCCCGGGGGAGGGTGTCCGTAGGGCGGGTGAGGAACGGCGTGCAGCATAGGTCTGCACAAATGCATATTTAGAAGATTGCCGCCCGCATTCCTCATCCGACCTCGCTTGCGCTCGGCCACCTTCCCCCCGGGGGAAGGGGTTTAGGCGGTGCGGTGTAGGGATCAGCGTCCCCGCCGATCCGAAAATACCGTGCATTGTTTTGCCTAAAAAATGTACTGCGATACCGGATGACCATATCATAGCAGATCATTTTCGGTCGCGGTACTACCTAAAAAGCATTATTTAGATATATAAAGCGCGCCTCCAATATATCTTTTTAGGGGGTAGAAAGATATATAAAATTTTTGTCATTTAACAATTTACGGAGCAAAACGGCACATTTACCCTTAAAATATGCCGTTTTCCTAACCATAACACCGAACATTATCGTTCGTCAAGGCGAATAGTTATTGCTCGTCTTGGCGAATTTTACAGAATAGCTTTTTGCAGCTCCAGCCTATCTTCAGTCAGGGGCAGTATGCACCGCGCGGCAACGCCGCATTCAACAGCCATAGCCTGCAAGGAGATGTCTTCTCTGCTCCATTGACTTTATTCTTCTTCCATGTTATGCTGTAGAAAAAAGGAGTTGGTACAATGAAGAAGCAAGTGCTATCCCTTATTCTGATCTTATGTCTGCTCATTTCTGCTGCAGGCTGTTCTCTTGTCTCGAATATGCCCTTTAACGGTGCGGTAACATTTCATAGCATCACATTGACCGTACCCTATCGATTTCTTCGGGATACCACCCAAAGCAACACGAATTTTTGGGTTTTTGCCCGCGATAACTATTCTGAATATGTTCTGATCTCCCGCTCAACTGTCAACAAAGATGCAGCTACCGCTATCGATGAATATGTTGCCGCAATGCAGGCTGACGGTGCTGACAGCCAAAAGACCACCTTCTTAGGAAGGGACGCTGTCCTTACCAAATGCACAATAGACAACGTATACTGTCAGGAGATCCTTTTCTTACACGACAATTCTTTCTACGCAGTGGCCCTGCGGGGAGGAGACGAAGCGGGCTTTAAGGAAATTACCGACACCATAGCGTGCATAACCAAATAAGCAAACACCCCGGTACGGATGTGAATCGTACCGGGGTGTTTTTCAGCACCAAAATAACCTGCAGCGACAGCAGAAGTATTGACAAAGCCAGCAAAGGCACAACGACATACAGGGGCTGCCGTGGAAGGTAAAGCCACGGTAGGTCTCCGCTTGCTGACGGTATGCAGCGCCATCGTTTTCCATCTTTTTCAGCGTCTGCAAATATTCAGTATTGTCCGGCTCCATAGATACTGCCCGGCGAATATGCTCCAAGGCGGTAACCTGATTGCCGATGCCTCTGTTTGCCAGCGCAGATAAGTAATACCACCGAGCAGTCCGTTCCGATGTGGACTGCAAAACCTGCAGCGCCTGATAAAACTGGTGGTACATAATATACTGGTAAGCAACACTTAAAATTTGGGAATACGACGCGCCGCCCTGCCCACCGTAAGGGTTATAATTGCCGTAAGGATTATAACCCCCTTGATTTTGCTGGGCTTTTTCCGGGTTTTTGATCTGCTCATAGGCCGCATTGACCTCTTGCATCTTTTTTGCCGCTTCCGCATCTCCCGGATTTCTGTCCGGATGATACTGCTTTGCCAGCCGGCGATACGCTTTTTTGATCTCCTCATCGGAGGCATTGGGACTTACTCCCAACACTTTATAAGGATCGGTCATTGTTTTCCTCCACGGGATTGCCGGCGCTGCTTCTGCCGATACTGCAGCCAGATCCCACCGTATAAAATATTATCCAGTATCTTCTTATCCTGTACCAAAGGAAGCTGTTCAAAATAAATCGTGCAGCGCTCCATCAACGACACAAGAATGTTTTCAAACGCTTCCCAGTTATGGGCCATATTTGCAGCAATAAAGGGGTTATATTGCCCTTTTTCCCCGTCTTTTCGGTAATCTATTGCCGCGTCAGCCAAATAAATGAATCTGCCCAGTGCATCCCCCAAGCCCCGCAGCCGGTCTGCCCACATATCTTCCCTGTATACAAACAGTTCCCCCAGCAGCGCGCCAAAGCAGGCCGCCATCTTATCCGGGTCGGGGCAGTTTTCCTTCTCTAAATTTCGAAGCCGCATCAGGTTTTCTTCAATACATTTGCATTTTTCCGGATAAAGGGCACGGATCGTATCCATTTCTTTGCCGAAGATATTGCTTGCCACCTTAGCAGAGAATTTCCCCTCGTCTTCAAAATCATCCAGTGCGTTATAATAGGCAAGGGCAACATTCATATCTGCACCATAGACGATAAATTCGTTATCTACCCAAGGGCGAGGGTGAATCGGGTGGAAATTACACGCCCGTTTGCCGGTCTCTTCCTCCGGCTCATAAAGACTCATAAGGAGCGTAGACAAAAAAGTTACATCGTAGCTCAGTCCCAGCCGGGCAGCACTGCCGGCGCGCAGTCGCATACGGCGGCAAATGCCGCAGTAGATGTGATTATACCGCTCCTGCTGCGGACGCGTCAGCTCTTTGATGTCTGCCATTACAAAGCCAAACATACCATTTCCCCCTTCCATTTTTTACTATATCATAATATAGCTTTATGAACAAGGGGTAAACTTTTTATTCTTTTTTCAGTTTTATCAAGTAAGCGTTCAGCGCGCCGCCGTAAAAAACAATGCTGATACAGCAGTAAAGCCACAGCATACTCAGCGCAACGCCGTAAACCGAGCCGTAAATGCTGGTATAGACCGAAAAATAGGCCACATAGGCAGAATAAATATCCGAAAACACAAGCCATCCCGATGCAGCGAGAAGGGCACCGGGCACGCTGTCCATAAAACTGTTCCGCCGATTGGGCAGCACCATAAAAATGCCTGTAAAGACCGCAGTCTGTAAAAAGAGCAACAGAAAAAACCGCAGGTCAAAAAAGCCGTTAAGCACCTCTAAAACAGGAAGCAAAAACAAAATCTCCGTGCCAAACACGTGAAGCGCCATTGTCGCCACCAGTACCAGCAGAAGCAAAAAGGTATAAACTATACTGATCGTGCGGGTACAGATATAGCCTCGATTCTCCCGGACACCGTAAATCGAATTAAGCCCCGTGAGCAAGCCGTACACCCCCCGGCTGGCTGACCACAGCGCCGTAATGGCAGAAAAGGAAAGGATGCCGCCTGTTGTGCCCTGATAGGCAAGGACGATCAGCCGTTTTGCCGCCGGAAACAGCGCCTCCGGCACGACCTCCCGCAGTGCCCTTGTCAGCACCTCCACCTCAAGTCCCGCATAGCGCAGTAAGCTCAGCAGCAGGATGAGCAACGGAAAGGCAGACAAAATAAGGAAGTACCCGGCATAAGAGGCATACACCGGGATGCGTAATGTCAAAATATAGCGAATCGCCACATAAACCTTTCTGATATATACCATCTCGCACCCCCTCCTCTTAAAATACCCTTTTTTACTAAGAAAAAACCGACCGACAGAGCGTTCTCTATCGGTCGGTCTCTTTTATTTAGTTTATTCTGCGGAGATCAGGTAATAGTACACCGGCTGGCCGCCACAGATGAGATTTACATCTGCATCGGGGCAGATCTGGGCAAACAGATCGGCAGCCTTCTTTGCATGCTTCTCCTGAATGTCCTGACCGTAGTAGATGGTGACAAATTCCTTGCCCTCATCCCGGACCTTTTCTGCCAGCGTGCGCAGCAGCACCTTAATATCCTTACTGGTACCAAAGAGCGCACTGCCGTAAATGGCAAGATAGTCACCCTCGTGAATATCGTATCCGTCGAAATCGGAGTTCCGGGCCGCATAGGTGATCTGCATCGTATCCACGGTGCTCAGCACCTCGGTCATTGCTTCGGTGTTTTCCTCTACGGAACCGTCAGGGTTAAAGGACAGCATTGCGGTCACACCCTGCGGAACGGTCTTGGAGGGGATTACGATCACATTCTTAGGTGTCAGCGCATTTACCTGCTCTGCTGCCATAATAATGTTCTTATTATTCGGCAGAACGAAAACGGTCTCCGCAGGAACGGTATTGACCACCTCTAAAATGTCCTGGGTGCTGGGGTTCATTGTCTGGCCGCCGGAAATGACGCCATCCACGCCCAAATTAGAGAACACTTCCTTAAGGCCGTCACCGGCGCAGACAGTTACTACACCAATAGGCTTTTCAGGCTCTGCGATTTTAGGCGCAAGCTCCTGCTCGCTCATCACTTTTTCCGTGTGCTGCAGGCGCATATTTTCGATCTTAACGGTGACAAAGCTACCGTAATCCATTGCCTCGTGGAGCGCCTTGCCGGGATCGTTGGTATGCACGTGAACCTTGATGATCTCCTCATCATCCACCAGCACCAAGCTGTCACCCAAGCTACTGAGGAAGTCCCGCAGCTTTTCAGGGTCCATATCATTTTCACGGGAAATAATGAACTCGGTACAGTAGGTGAAGGTAATATCCTCGGTATCAAAATCAGCAAAATCTGCCTGCTCCTTGACATCGCCTGCACCGCCCTCGGGCACGATGATGTCCTCTCCACGGAGTGCCGCAGCCATAGCCTCCAGCACCAAAAGCCAGCCCTTACCGCCGGCATCCACAACGCCCGCCTTCTTCAGCACGGGGTTTTGGTTGACGGTATTTGCCAGCGCCACCCTCGCTTCCTCAATGGCAGCGTCATGGACAAATTCGATATAATTATTCTCTTCCGCTGCCTGACAGGCTTTTGCCGCTGCCAGTCGGGCAACGGTCAAAATCGTGCCCTCTGCCGGCTTCATAACGGCCTTATAAGCTGCGTCTACACCTTCCTGCAGCGCATTGGCCCACAGAACGCCGTCGCAAACCGTTGCGCCCTTGAGCTTTTTGGAAATGCCACGGAATAGCAGGGATAAAATAACTCCGGAGTTGCCTCTTGCACCGCGCAGCATCGCAGACGCTGCCATAGCCGCCGCTTTCTCAAGATCCGGATCTTCTGCTTTACGCAGGTCACCGGCAGCCGCATTGATGGTCATAGACATATTGGTGCCGGTATCGCCGTCGGGAACAGGGAATACGTTCAATTCATTAAGCTTCTGCTTATTGATCTCGATGGATGCCGCCGCGCTGATGATCAGTCTGCGCAGATCAGAACCGTTAATTGTCTGTCTCACTGATTCTACCTCCGTACTATTAGCCTTCCATCATAGAGTCGATGTAGACATTGACTGCACGGACCTTGGTGCCGGTGCACTTCTCTACTACATAGCGGACCTCAGAAATAATGGATGCACCTACGGCAGACAGGTTTACACCGCAATCCACCATAATATGCAGATCGACAGAGATGGTCTCGTCCTCGTGGAACTCCACACGGACGCCCTTGCTCATAGATTCCTTGCGGAGCAGGTGGTAAAGGCCGTCGCTGACGGAGCGAGCCACCATACCCTTTACGCCAAAGCAGTTAGATGCTGCGGTGCCGGCAATATCGGTATATACGCCGGTGCTGACGCTGATCTTGCCGTTTTCATTGTTTTGACTTACCATATTGATTCCTCCAAAATTTATTTCGCGGGGGATTCAGATCATACTCTCTTCCCAGCAGTCCGGTGCGGTGATGCCCAGCAGCTTTGCTACTGTAGGTGCTACATTGGCAAGACCGAATGCGCCGTCCTTAACAGAGAAGGTCTTTTCATTGTCGTAGATAATAAAGGGTACAGGGTTCAGGGAGTGGGCAGTACGAACTGCTTCCTTACCCTTGCTGATTTCCACCATCTGATCGGCATTGCCGTGGTCAGCGGTGATAAGAAGCGTATAGCCGTACTTGTCGGCTGCTTCCATAATGGCCTTCAGGCTGCCATCCACACATTCCATTGCATAGACAACGGCATCCATAACGCCGGTATGACCGACCATATCGCCGTTGGGGAAGTTGCAGCGCAGGAACTGATACTTGCCGGAAGCCATAGCAAAAAGCATCTTTTCGGTGATCTCCCTGGACTTCATAGCAGGTGCCTGCTCGAAGGGAATTACATCGGAGGGGATCTCCTCATAGGTTTCCAGCGCCTCACAGACCTTGCCGGAGCGGTTACCGTTCCAGAAGTAGGTCACATGGCCGTATTTCTGGGTCTCAGATACTGCATATTCAGAAATACCGGCAGCGCAGAGCACTTCTGTCAAAGTATTGGTAATTACAGGCGGCTGAACAAGATAGTTTTCGGGAATGTTCAGGTCACCGTCATACTGGAGCATACCGGCAAACTTGACGCCGGTATAGTCACCGCGATCGAACTTATCGAAGTCCTTGCGGTCGAAGGCAAGGGAAATTTCCTGGGCGCGGTCGCCGCGGAAGTTAAAGAGGATGACACTGTCGCCATTTTCAATTTTTGCAACGGGCGCGCCCTCTCTTGCTACCACGAATGCAGGCAGATCCTGGTCGATGCAGCCGGTCTCCGCCCGATAGGTCTCAATGGCTTCTGCAGCGGATGCAAACTGACGGCCAATGCCCTGCACGTGGGTGCGCCAGCCTTTTTCTACCATTGCCCAGTTGGCTTCATAACGGTCCATGGTCACCTGCATACGGCCGCCACCGGAGGCGATGGCATAGTCAAAGCCATCCTCGCGGAGCGCGCACAGCAAGCTTTCCAGCTGCTCTACATAGGTAAGCGCAGAGGTGGCAGGCACATCACGGCCATCGAGCAAAATGTGGCAGTAGGCTTTCTTGACGCCCTCCTGCTTTGCCTGCCGCAGCAGCGCCATCAGGTGCGCGATATTAGAGTGGACATTGCCGTCGGACAGCAGACCAATAAAGTGCATTGCCTTGCCATCTTTGGCATTGGCTGCCAAGTCCTTCCAAGTATTGGATGCAAACAGCATGCCGTTTTCAATAGACTCTCCAACCAGCTTTGCGCCCTGAGAGTAAACCTGCCCGCAGCCTAAGGCATTGTGACCAACCTCGGAGTTGCCCATATCCTCATCGGAGGGCAGACCAACGGCAGTGCCGTGGGCCTTCAGGTAGGTGTGGGGACAAGTTGCAAGCAAATGATCCAGCGTAGGGGTCTTTGCAACGGCTACGGCATCGCCCTTGCCGCCGTCACCCTTGCCGACACCGTCCATAATGACCAGAACAATCGGTTTTTCCATAAAAGGATTCCTCCAATATTATGTGTAAAATATAATGTGCATACTTTCAGTCGTATTATTTTACAACATTTTAATCAATTTTGCAACTGCTGATTTCTAAATTTAGCCAGCTAAGCAAAATTCCCCCTTCAAAATACACCTTTGAAGGGGGAATTTAAGCATATAAAGATAGTCCAAAATTCAAGCTGTAGGGGGCGGCGCCACGACGCCCCGGCGGTAAAATGCCGCGATTCATCACTATTTCCGGCAAATTCGTAACATTTTGAGGCGGGCCGTCGTGGGCGCCGGCCCCTACAAAAACATTCTTTGACAGACTGAAATCCTCCGCCAAGAAAGTCACTCTTGATAGAAAATTTGCCTATTTTGATTCTTTCAGCAGCTTGCTGTAGCCCTTTCCGTACTGAACGCATTGGGAAACACGGCTTAAGGTGGCAGAAGAGATGTTCGCCTGAGCGATCACCTGATTGTAGGTTTTTCCCTCCATCAGAAGCTTTGCCGCAAAGACACGCTCTGCCATATTTTCTACTTCCTTACGGGTGCAAAGGTCATCAAAGAGGGCGCGGACATCCTCCGGGTCTGTGGTTTTCGCGATCAAAAGATACAGCGCTTCGATTTTGGAATTTTGCTTCTGTTCCATAGCTTTCCTCCTTTAATATGCTCCTTGGGTGCCTGAGATAAATGCGCGGGTCTTTTCGCTCCTGGGATTTCCGAACACTTCCTCAGGGGTGCCCATTTCCTCGATCACACCGTCTGCCATATAGATCACCACATCCGCAACGCTTCGGGCAAATTCCATTTCGTGAGTGACGACGATCATGGTATTTTCCTTGCTCTTTAGCCCACGGATGACCCGCAGTACCTCACCGGTGAGCTCCGGGTCCAAGGCGCTGGTTGGCTCATCAAAGCACAGTACCTGGGGACGCAGCGCCAGCGCACGGGCAATCGCGACCCGCTGCTGCTGGCCACCGGAAAGCTGATAGGGGTAAGCATTCCATTTTTCTGTCAGTCCTACCTGCCCTAACAGCTTCAGCGCTTTTTCCTCAATTTCTTCAGAAGAAGCCAGCTTCATAAGGGTAGGTGCCAGCGTTATATTTTCCAGCACGGTATATTGGGGAAACAAATTGAAATTTTGAAACACCAATCCGAAGTGGAGTCGGTTTTGGCGGATCTGTTCCTCAGAAAGATCTTTGCCCGTCAATAGCTTTCCGTTTACAAATATCTCTCCCTCGTCGGGCTTTTCCAAAAAGTTCAAACACCGCAGCAGCGTGGTCTTGCCGCTGCCGGAGGAACCGATGATCGCCAGCACCTGCCCCTGCTCCAGGGAAAAGCTGACACCCTTTAATACATCGGTGCTGCCAAATTTCTTTTTGATATTTTTTACTTCTAAAATATTCATAGCTTACCCTCTAAAATAGTCCAATTTCTTTTCTATCTTAGAAAACAAAATGGTCAATCCGCCGTTGAAAATCAAATAAAACACGCCTGTGTAGAACAGCGGCCAGATCATACCTTTTTTAATAAAGGACTCACCTGCCCAAATGATCTCGTAAATACCGATCATCCGCGCCAAAGCGGTGTCCTTCACCAGCGTAATAATTTCATTGCTCATAGGCGCCATGATCCGCTTGATCACCTGCAGCAGCACTACCTTAAAAAAGATCTGCTGCTTTGTCATACCCAGCACCTGCCCGGCCTCGTACTGCCCCAACGGGATGGATTCAATGCCGCCACGGTAGATCTCGGAGAAATAGCAGGCATAGTTAATCGCAAAGGCAACGATCGTAGCAGTAAGTCGAGGCATCGCCGGAAGGTCAAAGAGGAGTCCCGGGCCATAGAAGATGATAATGAGCTGCAGCATCAAGGGCGTTCCCCGGATGACCCACACGAAGCCGCGGGTGAGAGCGCGCAAAGGCTTAAAGGTGCTCATAGAGCCAAAGCAGACCACAAGCCCCAGCGGGATAGAAAAAACAAGGGTAAGCGCGAATACCTTCAGAGTCTCCCAAAAGCCTTCCAAAAGCTGCAAGGTTACAGGTATAAACATATTGCTTCCTCAATTCTGTGAAAAGGAGGGAAGGCAGGTGCCCTCCCCCTTTTCTATACTTTACCAAATTAATTTATTAAAGTCAATTCTCAGTCAACAAGGGTCTGCTCATACTTCTCCGCCAGCTTCTGCAGCGTACCGTCAGCGAGCAATTTGTCCATAAAGGCATTGAGTTTTTCGGTAAGATCAGAGTCCTTCCGGAAGGCCACGCCGTACTCCTCAGAGGTGAGGCTGACGCTATAGCCCAAATCCGCATAACTGGTGCCTTCGCCGGTCGTTGCATTTGCCATAGTGATATCGATCACGCAGGCATCAGAGGTGCCGGCAGCTACTTCCATAAGTGCCGCAGCCTGATCCTGTACAGGTACAATGTTCGTAGCGCCGATGACGTTTTCGGCAGCCTTCTGACCGGCAGAGCCGTTTTCCACTGCGAAGGACAAATTCTTCATACTGGCGGCATCCGGGTAGCTTGCCAGCTTATCGGATTTCATCACCACCACCTGGGCGTTGACGATATAAGGATCGGAAACACTGGCGCTGAGCAGTGCTTCTTCGGTGATGGTCATACCGTTCCAGACCGCATCGATCTGCTTGGTGTCCAGCTCGATAAACTTCTTAGTCCAGTCGGTAATTACGTAAAACTCACAGGTAACTCCCAGTTCCTTGGCAAACAGCTGGGCAAATTCCGCATCGAAGCCGGTCCAGTTACCGTTTGCGTCCTTATAGTCCATTGGTGCGTATTCCGTAATGCCAATGACGATCTTACCCTTCTTCTGAATGTTCTCAAGATCGGTACCGGTGTTGCCGCCGCAGGCAGCAAAACAAGCAAGTGTCATAACCAAAACCATAACGAGTGCAAATAACTTTTTCATAATTACCTTTCCTTTCTGTGGGAAATGTTCCCTTTGATGTCCTCATTATACTTTAGTGCGCTAAAGTTGTAAAGTGTTATTTTGCAATTTCTGTGATCTTTGGTTGATTGCACAAAAAGAAATGCCCCCTTGGCACTTTAGTTGGCTAAAGTGCCAAGGGGGCTGTTTTAATTCATTGTACCTGCACTGCGCCGGAACAGCTCGCCGATCCGGCGGCGCAGCACCTCCCCTTCCGGGGTGCTTTTCGTGCCCATCTCCTCGATCCAACGGACAGAGGCTGCCTGTGCCTCCTTTAAGGTCTTTAGGTCACAGGCTAAATTTGCCACCCGGAATACCGGAAGTCCGGACTGCCGGGAGCCAAAGAAATCACCGGGACCCCGAAGCCGCAGGTCCTCCTCTGCAATACGGAAGCCGTCATTTGTGCTGCAAAGGGCTTTTAATCGGGAAAGCGTCTCAGGATTTTTATTGTGAGAAGTAAGTATACAATAGCTTTTTTCCTTGCCGCGGCCTACTCTGCCTCTGAGCTGATGGAGCTGGGAGAGACCGAATCGGTCCGCATCCTCAATGACCATTAAGGTGGCATTGGGCACATCCACGCCCACTTCAATAACGGTAGTTGCCACCAAAATATCCGCCTGCCCTGCGGCAAAGGCTGCCATAACTTCCTCTTTTTGGGCGCTTTTCATCTGCCCGTGAATAAGCGATACCCGCAAGTCCGGGAAAACCGTTTTTTGCAAAGTCTCCGCCCAGACAGAAGCGGCTTTGATATTCAGCTCCTCCGCTTCCTCTACCGCCGGACAAACCACGAAGCTTTGGTGCCCCTCCTGCGCCTGCTTGCGGATGAAGGCATTGACCCGGGCGCGCATATTTTCGCCTACCAAGAAGGTATCTACCTTCTGTCGCCCCGGCGGCAGCTCATCCAGTACAGAAACATCCAAATCTCCGTACATGATCAGTGCCAGCGTCCGTGGAATGGGTGTTGCGGACATCACAAGCAAATGGGGCGCATCGCCTTTTGATGCGAGGGCTTGCCGTTGGGCAACGCCGAAGCGGTGCTGCTCGTCTGCGATCACAAGTCCTAAATTCTTAAAAGCAGAGCCTTCGGAGATCAGCGCGTGGGTGCCTATCACCAAGTCTACCGCACCTGCTTCCATAGCCTCCCTGCCTTCTCTTTTCTGCTTGGCAGTCATACCGCCGGTGAGCAGCTGCAAACGAACGCCCAAAGGCGAAAGGAGCTTATTTAGTCCCTGATAATGCTGCTCAGCGAGGATCTCGGTGGGCGCCATCAAGGCTGCCTGCTGTCCATTTTGTACTGCCAAGTACGCTGCCGCTGCCGCCACCATAGTTTTACCGCTGCCCACATCGCCCTGGAGCAGACGGTTCATAGGCTTTCCGCTGCAAAGGTCGGTCTTTATTTCCTCAATAGCGCGGGTTTGGGCACCGGTAAGTGCAAAGGGCACGGCATCGATAAAGGCCGATAACCCCTTTTTATTGTAGGGTTTTACCCACTTTTGCTGACGGCTTGCACGCATCAGACTAAGGCCTGCAGAGAAAACAAAAAACTCCTCAAAGATCAGTCTTCTTTTGGCAAGCTCCGCTTCTTCCATTGAAGATGGCATATGGATGGCCTGATAGGCTCTCTCTGCAGGTAAAATTCCATACTGCCGGCGAATAGGCTCCGGAATGATCTCCGCAGGGGTATCGCAAATGGCCATCGCCTGCTGGATGGTCTTTAGCATGGTGGCATTGGAAAGTCCGGCAGTCAGCGGGTAGATCGGAAGCACCCGGCGGGTCACAACAGGCGCGCTGTCCAGCCGCTCAAAAGACGGGCTTGTTACCTGATAGCCGGTATAATCACCGGTGAGTGTACCGTAAAAGATATATTCCTCGCCGTAATTTAGCTGCTCGGCTGTGAATTTTTGGTTAAAAAAGGTCAAATTCAGCCGACCGGAATGGTCTGCCACCTGCACTTTGGTAATGTCCAGACCTTTTCTTATATGGTTGGTGCGGGGCGTATTCATCACCACTGCCTTAAAGCAGGCAGGCCTATCTACCTCCATATCCGAAATGGAGACGATCCGCGTCCGATCCTCGTAGCCCCGAGGAAAATGGCAGATGAGGTCTTCGAGGGTATAGATATTCAGGGCAGCAAATTGCTTCGCCTTGGTAGGACCAACACCTTTTAATATGGTAACCGGGTCGGAAAGATATGCCATCAGACCTCACCTCCTTCATTTTAATACATTATAACATAAGGAATTGACAATTGACAATGAATGTGTCCGCAAGCGGACAAATCAAAATAATCGCGGAGCGATACCACAATTATCAATTGTCAACTATCAACTGTCAATTATCCATTTGGAATATCCGCTGGCAGTGAGGGATTTTTGCGCAGATGAAACAATGGGGTCGAAGATATACTTTGTGTATTTCGAGACCCCAATTGTGCACATATGCACAAAAAGACCCACTGCCAGAGAATGAAAAAACGCCTTCCAAGCATCAACTCAGAAGGCGATATTTTCAGAGAGATCAGGCCAGCTTGTTCATCTTAAGAGCCATGCTGCTCTTCTTACGGGCAGCGTTGTTCTTGTGCAGAAGGCCCTTCTGCTCAGCCTTGTCAACAGCGACAACAGCATCCTTGTATGCTGCTTCTGCTGCGACACGGTCACCGCTCACCAGAGCGGCCTCAAACTTCTTGATGACCGTCTTCAGATAGGTCTTGTCAGCCTTGTTCTTCTCGTATGCAACCTTAGACAGTTCCACGCGCTTCTTAGCGGACTTGATGTTGGGCATTGTTCCACCTCCTGTTCGTATATTCGGTACATGCGCTATCCGATTATACCTCCCTTTTCCGAGAAAATCAATAGTTTTTTTTAATTTTTTCAGTTTTTCCTCTTTTGGTTTTCCACAGCTCCGTGAAAAGGCGGAAAAATCCGGCAAATTTTCTTGTCAAGTACTATTTTTTACATTCCTGCCGTTTCCTTTTCGGTTTTTCGGCAAAATTAAAAAACGAAAAATGTTGGAATTTGTCGAATTTGTTTATGTAAACCAAATTGCATATGGTCTATGCAACAGTTTTCCAAAGGTGTTCTGTGGAAAACCCTGTGGAAAATGTGGAAAAGTCCACTGTTTCCATAGTAAAAAACCGGCACAGCCCTTTCACAGCTTGTGAAAAACTCTATACAACGCCATTGCATAAAACTTATTTTCCCCTGCATTTTCGAAATTATGTCGCCGTGGAATTTTTCTTATTTTTCGGAGAAATTGCAGCAAAAAGTTCGGTTTTTAGGGATTTACCCCGAAAGCAAAGGATCTGAGCAGAAATTATACCGTAAATTTTTGTGAAAATTCCACAAAAATAAGGCGCTGTATGATTTTCCCTCTCCCGGGCATAATAGCCGGTAGCGGTTTCCTTTTCATATTAGATAAAAATAACGGAGGAACACAATGCAGGGAAAGGTAGAGATCTGCGGTGTGAACACCGCCCGACTGAAGGTTTTATCCACGGAAGAAATGGACACGCTGCTTCTCCAAGCAAAGGATGGCAGCGAATCCGCACGCAAACAGCTTATAGAAGGAAATCTCCGACTGGTACTATCGGTCATTCAGCGCTTTGAAAAGCGAGGCGAAAGTCCGGACGATCTGTTTCAGGTGGGCTGTATCGGTCTTATGAAGGCCATCAACAACTTTGACCCCACAAAACAAGTAAAGTTTTCCACCTACGGTGTGCCTATGATCGCCGGTGAGGTGCGGCGGTATCTCCGGGACAATGCCACCATCCGGGTATCCCGTTCGATCCGGGATGTGGCATACCGCGTGCTCCAATGCAAGGAGGCGCTGATTCTAAAATTAGGCCGAGATCCCACCCTCGAAGAAATCTCCAAGGAATTAGATCTGCCGGAAAATGTGGTCAGCGAAGCGCTGGATGCCGTCTGCGCGCCGGTGAGCCTCCACGACCCGGTCTATGCTGACGGCGGTGACCCGCTCACCGTAATGGATCAGGTCCGGGACACCAAGAACACCGACGAAAACTGGCTGGAACGGATCGCGCTGCGGGATGCCTTCCAGTCTTTAGGACCCCGCGAAAAGCAAATTCTATCACTGCGTTTTTTTGACGGAAAGACGCAAATGGAGGTAGCGACCTTAGTGGGTATCTCCCAAGCTCAGGTTTCCCGCTTGGAAAAAGGTGCCATCAGCACTATGCGTCGGCAGGTTTTGCCAAGCTGAATATAATTGACAATTGATAATTGACAATTATTGTAGATGCTATGTAGGGGCGCCCTGTTGCGGTGCCCGCCACCTGTTTCTTATTTATTCATTCTTCTTTTTTCTTTATTCTTTAGGCACAAACCTATCGAAATGCAATCGCTAAAGAATAAATAATAAATAAGAAAGAATAGAGAATAATTGCGACTCCACCCCGGTCACCTTAATTGTCAATTAACGATTGTGCGGTAGGCGGACGCGCAATGCGCGCCCCTACACACTTCTGTCTGTCCTTAAATAGCATATCGCCCTTCCCGGCAGCATATATTCCGATAGTATCATCAGGGAGGTATGGCTATGGCTTGTAAATTCACAGAACTGCACTGCAAAGAGGTTATCTGCATTTTCGACGGACGGCGGCTGGGCTTTGTTTCCGATGTGGTAATTGAACTTCCGGAGGGGCGGGTGCTTTCTATCGTCGTTCCCGCCCCTATCCGTTTTCCTCAATTCGGGCACCGGGATGAGTTTCTGATCCCTTGGGAATGTATCAAGAAGATCGGTCCGGACATTATTTTGGTCGACATAAAGCCCGAGCAATGCCGCATTTCCCGTCCGCGGTTAGGTTTCCCCTGCTAATCGGTCTGTTTTATATAAAAAAGTAGGAAAAAAACGGCATTTTCTTCAAAAAAAGACTTGCAAAATGAATTACCTTGCATTATAATAACTCGGCACGGAAATTTTCCGTAGTATTTTTACACCACACACCCGGGGACCTGTCGCTCCCGTGTCCGCAAAAAGGACGGGCGGCCGGAATGAACGGGGTGGAGGACAAAACAAAAGGAGAAAACAAAAAATGGCTGTCGTATCTATGAAACAACTGTTGGAGGCCGGCGTACACTTCGGTCACCAGACCCGTCGC
>SVLZ01000044.1 GCA_015067665.1 Oscillospiraceae bacterium
CCCTATAGCTACGAGGTTATTGGCAAGCTGATCGATGCTGCCAAGAATACAAATGCGGATTATGCGGTGGATGTCTATCCACACTATGGCTCCGATGTGGAAGCCACACTCCGCGGCGGTTACGATATCCGTCACGGACTGATCGGCGCCGGTGTATATGCCAGCCACGGCTATGAGCGCAGCCACATCGACGGTGTATATAACACATTGAAGGTCCTTTGCGGCTATATTTTGTAAGGAGAGAATGTTATGACTGATATATTGATCATTGGCGGCGGTCCTGCCGGGCTTACAGCGGCGATCTACGCGGCCCGAGCCGGCAGATCCGTTACCGTATGCGAGCGAGAAACACTGGGCGGACAGATCACCCAGTCCCATCAGGTGGACAATTACCCTGGTCTTCCCCGCATCAGCGGTATGGAGCTAAGCGACGCCTTTTGCGCACAGGCAATGGATGCCGGTGCGGAGATCGCATTTGCGTCCGTTGAATCCCTCGCGTGCAACCCAGACGGCACTTTTACCGCCGAAACGGATGACGAGCCCATCACCGCAAAGGCCGTTATTCTTGCCACCGGTGCACGGCCCAGAGCTATGGGCATCGACAACGAAAACGCACTGATTGGCAAAGGCATCAGCTACTGCGCACTGTGCGACGGTGCATTCTTTAAGGGTAAGGACGCGGTAGTCGTAGGCGGTGGCAATACCGCATTCTCTGATGCGCTGTTTCTTGCAAAGCTTTGCAATCGTGTGACGATTGTGCACCGCCGTGACAGCTTCCGTGCAGAGCAGGCAAGCGTAGAACTGGCTAAAAACACGGAAAATATCACCCTGTTGACCCCTTACACTCCTGTCGCGCTTACCGAGGACGGCAAACTCACCGGGATCACCGTTAAAAATGTGAATACCGGAGATATACAGACCATCCCCACCGATGCGGTCTTTGTTGCCTTTGGTCGTCAACCGGACTGTGGACTGATCGCAGAATATGCAGATTTTGACGAGCAGGGCTATGCCTCCTCTGGAGAGAATTGCAGTACCAAGACACCCGGTCTGTTTGTTGCCGGCGACTGCCGCAGCAAGGAGGTCCGCCAGCTGACCACAGCCACAGCCGACGGCACCATCGCCGCTACTGCTGCTTGCGAATATTTAGAGAGATTATAATAATTGGGCTTGTTGCAAAACACATAAAAATCTACGGTAGAATTTGTAGGGGCGACTATTAGTCGCCCGCGGGCGATCAATGATCGCCCCTACATCCTTCGGATGTAGACAATTGGCGAAATTTAGGGCGTGTTGCTTTGTTTTGCAACACGCCCATCATTGTCTTTTAGAATTTACATTATCTCTTAAATCCTGCAAGCGAGCTCAAAAGCAAGCAAGGCGATCTTTTCCTTTTCATCCAACTTTACTGTTCCTGAGAGGCTTCGCGGATCCCAGCTTGAATGATCCAGATTATCCCCTGCATAAAAGAACTGAAACAGCTCCACATTGCGGAAATTGCACATTGCCTGCATGGCTGCACATTCCATTTCAACGCAAATTGCACCCATTCTCTTTCTTGCTTCAACTTTCCCTCTTGTTTCACGGTAGAAAGCATCTGTTGTCCAAGTCGTACCCTTTACATAGGGGTATCCAAACTCATCCAAAAGAGAAATAAACTCGTCCACATACTTGGTGTTCACATTAATGTAGTCTGCGGCTGGCGCGTAATGATAGCTTGTTCCTTCGTCGCGAAGGGCCTTTGTTGGGATAATAATTCCGCAGTCTTTGATGGACTTTTCCAAAACACCGCAGTTACCCAGCAGAATGATTCGTTTCGCGCCAAACGGAATTACATCTTCAAAAGATCCCACACAGGCTGGCGCACCAAGCCGTGCCTTATAAAAGGCAAATCTTTTCTCTTTATAAGTAACTTCATATACAGGCCAAATACCGTCTACATCATGGGTCTGTGCAATGACTGTGCCACCTAAATAGTCCAATACTGCTCGAAATAGATGATGAGAAAAGACAGAAACCACCGTATCAGGAAAATTAGAAATAGGATGGTGAACGATATCCGGATCAATAACAGCGCTTTTGACAGGGTCAAATTCAGTTAACAGCATCCCGATTTCCTCCTCTCCGGGTGATAAAGAATGTAGTCATAGCAGGTCTCTACGGTATTGAAGCGCGTTTCAAAAGCTACAGTCTTAACATACCGGAAACCGCACTTTTCAATGACCCGTCGGGACCGATCATTCCAAATAAAGTGACCGACTAAAATAAAGTCCAGTCCTTCTCTCTCGAAAAGCCAATCGATCACTGCCTTCACAGCCTCCGGCATTAGTCCCTGACCCCAGTAATCCTTAGACAGTACATAGCCAATCTCCCGACCTTGCAAATGGGATATCTCCGGATAATTTGCTTCCTTGTAACACTCAACGCCTAAGGAGCCAATGGCCTTTCCCTGATGCTCCAGAGCAAAAACATGCTTTCCCTCAATGAAATGAGAGAGAATTCGTCTTGACTCCTCCATATCCCGATGAGGAAGCCACCCCGCTCTCTGGCCTACCCCGTCAACCTTCGCGTACTCATAGAAATCCTCTAAGTCTGTCTCACGCCAAGGGCGAAGCGTCAGGCGCTCGGTGGTGAGTACCACATCCGAAATATCAATTAACTTATTCATTTGTCATCCGTCCTTTCTAAAAACATCTAATGTATGATGGGAATATCCTACCATATCCTGCCGTTCACAGGTCGCAAAATGATAGCGAAGATATAATTGAAAAGTATCCTCATCCATTTCTTCCATAGTCTGTCGCATATGATTCGCGTAACCATCCGTAGCAACAAAATGTAGCTGAGTCACCGCGAAATGACTGCGAAGCTTATCAATGTCTTCTTTGCGGTACAATTCGAACACATCCCACGGCTGAGAAAAAGTTTCAAAGGTTACAGGATCAAGCATACATTTCTCAATAATATTGTGTATCTCGCCGCGAATAAAGCCATAGGAAAGCACGGAAGCATCGCCCATACAGTATGCGCTGAAAACAATGCCGCCTTTCTTCGTGACCCTAATAGCCTCAGATAACGCCAGCAGCTTGTCTTCCTCGGTAAACAGATGATACATCGGCCCAAGGAGCAAGGTAATGTCGTATGTACCCGTATCATATATAGATAAATCTTTGGCATTTCCTTGGGTTACGGTAATTCTTTCACCTTGTGTGGTGTTATGATTAAAAATATCTATGTTGTGCTCGACCAACTCCACCGCGTCAACCTGATAGCCAGATCTCGCAAAATGATGACTGTATCGTCCTGTCGCCGCACCAATTTCCAAAAACCGCATACCGGGTTTCAAATATTTTTCGATGTAACGCACCGTTGTTAAAAATTCCACCATACCGTACCGTGAACAAAGTCGGTTGTCTTCATCGTAATTTTCGTAATAGTTTGTGAGTATCTGTAAGGTTTCCATAGCATTCCCTCCTAAAATAAAAAACAGTGCAAGCTCCTCGTTAAAATGAGAGCTTGCACTGCTGTCTTTTTATATAACCTATAAAAGTATCCTAAAAAGAGTATGACAATGTAAGCCCGGAACTATGCCACAGCATAGGTTTTACGGACTGATTATTAAAGCTTACACGATAATAACGGAACATTGTCGCTACTCCTTTCCTAAATTTTATGCGATTATACATCTAAAAATATACATTGTCAAGAGGAAATATCAATTATTTATTCTCCCGGCACAGTTTCCCCCGGCCAATCCAAAATACCGCCAAATTCAACGATATTGGTGTAGCCAAGAGCAACCAATTTTTCACTTGCCTGCTTGCTGCGGTTACCGCTTCGGCAATAGACCAAAATAAGTTGCTCCTTGTCTGGAAGCTCCGGAATCTCACCGCTTCCGATGCTCTCATTTGGAACATTGATGGCACCCGGGATATGGCCGGCAGCAAACTCGTCCACGCGGCGAACATCCAGGATGATATAGCCGGTCTGACCGTCCATAATGGCAATTGCTTCGTCCATCGAGATCTGTCGATAAGTTCCCCCATTCTGCGCAGGATCGGTAGGATCCGTTGGTTTATCGAACGGAAAGAAGCCTGCGCAGCCGGTCAGAAGCATTGCCGCAAACAAAGTAAATAGGAACCGTTTCATATATCAGCTGTTATCCTCCATGGACATCTGCCCTTCCAAGCGGTTGCGAAGGTCATAGAGATCATTAAAGTAACCGGTATACTCCACATAATAGTTGCTGTCCGGGAATAGATAGCGGTGAAGATCAATGAGGTAATCGTCGGTCATACTTGCAATATAGTCTACGACGATTTGGTTGGGCTCGGTCTTATTATAAGAAGCCGTCCGGGGATACCGGGTCTGGTTGACATAGTCGATATGATGGCGGAAGATGGGAGAATTGGGCTTGTCCTGAATGAGGTCATCCAGCAGCTGCTCATAGATCTCTGCCATCATCGGACGCACAACACGGTTTAGAATGGCTCTGCCCGGCTCATTGGCGTAGATCATTGCATAATTTTCTTTCTTGTACGACTGAACAGCCCGGAAATGGGATTCATCCAGCTTAATATAGGGCTTACCGTAGCTGTTTTCAATAATATTTACAACAAGGTTATTGATAATCTCCGAATTAACCGTGCCAATAACCGAAGACATAAAGGCATTGTTTTCAATCATTTGGATGCTAGTGGCATCCTGACGGTCTTTACCGAGATAAGCAATGATGTCAGAAATGCGGACTACGTTACCCTCCAATGTAGAGGGCTGGACCTTATTGGAATAGCCTGCAATCGTATAACATTTTTCCAGTTCATCTTCAAAATCCGCAAAATTATCAATCGGAACGGGACGATATTCAGCTAGCTCAATTTCGCCGTTATGACCGGCAATGCCGGAAAGGGTCTGTAGGGTCAAATCCAGCGGAAAAATTTGACTCAGCACACGGGCGGAATGGATATTGTGGGTAAAATATCGCCCGGTATGACTGTTATACAGCTCATTTAGGTAAACCTCACCACAATGGGCAAAGGGTGTGTGACCAATATCATGCCCCAACGCAATCGCTTCGATCAGGTCAAGATTCAAATTGAGCGCTCTGCCGATGGTGCGTGCAATACGGGAAACCAGCTGCACGTGCAGGCTGCGCCGCGTAATATCGTCATTCCGAATCAGGGAGAACACCTGCGTTTTGTCTGTATAGCGGTTATAATAAGGACTATAAAGGATACGGTCTACGTCCTTTGCAAAATTCGGTCTCCAGATTTCCGAGGACGGAAATACACCGTTACGGCGAATTGCCCGATCATCGTGACAAGAGAAATCAATATAGGCGCCGGATGCCTTTTCCTGCTCCATCAGAGCAGACAAATCTGCACTTAACTGTTTTTTTGCCATAAAAATGCCTCCTTTTTTCTTATTATAGCATATATACAAGGAAATGCAAACAGAAAAGTTTGTATGTTGGGTGTACAAAAGGGCGAGCCTTCGCCCGCCCTTAACAGCAATATTACGCTCTTCCATTCGATCCAAAGAGCAGAATTTTCTCCTTGACTACTTCCTTGATCGCCTGCACCTTTCTGATTCGGATCATGTGATAGTCACCGGATTGGTCAGCCATCGCTGTCTTACCTGCAACATAGAGATCCGTAAAGATATTGACCTTAGTTATGCCGTTTTTTATGCAAGACTGCAAATCAGCAGCTGACAAACCGGAACCGCCGTGTAATACCAAAGGTGTATCGATCTTGGCGCGGATTGCTTTTAATCTTTCAATATCCAGCTTTGGTGTGCAGGTATAGGTTCCGTGGGCTGTACCGATGGCAATTGCTAAAGCATCGATACCAGTTCGCTTGACAAAATCCTCTGCCATATCGGGGTCTGTATAGAAAGCAGAAGGATTCTCTATATGGCTATCTCCCTCCTTGGAATCCACGTTATCACCAACGTGTCCCAATTCGCCCTCAACCGTTGCACCAAGACTGTGGGCAAGCTCTACCATCTCACGAACCTTTTGAATATTACCTTCATAGGCGTCTGTAGAGCAGTCATACATCACAGAGCTAAAACCCAATTCCAGTGCCTCACGGCATCGCTCCGCCGTCAAACCGTGATCGTAGTGGATCGCAACCGGGACGGTTGCCTTTTTCGCCATATTGATCATTGCAGGGCCAATGAGCTGCAGCTCGCCGTAGGGAAGCAACACCTCGGCTGTACCGATCATAATGGGTGAACGCAACTCTTCTGCAGCAGCAATCGCTGCTTCCAGTGCATCGGTATCCGTTGTATTGAATAAACCAACGGCATATTTGTTCCTTTGAGCATCCAACATGATCTCATTCATATTGACAAGCATTGTATGTCTCTCCTTTTGTATTGTAGGCTTGCGCAATAGCCATAATTTCAGTTTTTGAACGCATCCCGCCTGTGGAATTGGCGGCAAACAGACTGCAGGCGGCCGCAGCTGAAGCAAACTCCAGCAGCTGCCGGTCGGCAAAATTATGATAAATTCCGTAGAGACAACCGGCGCAGAATGCATCACCCGCGCCAACACTGCCTTTGATCAATTCACTCGGAATACGGAGTGAAGGCACCTGTGTAAATTCACCGTTTTGGGCATTCAGAATAAAGGAGTATGTCTTACTGTGTACGATAACCTTATCCTTGACGCCGCATTCAACCATTTTCTCCATACAGGCTCTTATGTGATTTCGCTGGAGCACACCTTCTTCGTTGTACGCATCCAGCTTCCAAATGCTGCAGCATTCGATCTCATTCATAATAGCAAAGTTGCAATACTTCAGCGCAGGGATCACCGTTTTACCAAAATCCTCGGTGCTGTTGCTTACCACATCGATAGAGGTTTTGATTCCCGCTTTCTGTACTCTATGCAGAAATTCTGCCATCACAGTACCGTACTGCTTATGGGGCTTGTCAAAGGCATCCAATAGAAGAATATAGCCAATATGCAAAATATCGCAGCAGAGCGATTCTATATCAATATCTTCAGGTGAGAATTCAGCATTGGCACCTTTTTTATGAAAGAAGGTTCTTTCTCCGGTAGGCATACTCATCACATCACAGAAGCTGGTGGCTGCATTCGTACAATAGGTTATGCCGTCAACAGAAACACCGTTTTTTAGCAGCTGCGAGATGATGTAGTGGCCGTTTTCATCAGCGCCTACCTTGCCCAAAGCAAAGACGGGAATACTTTGGTCAATTTTTGCCAAGTTGATTGCTGTATTCGGCACACAACCGCCAACCGCATACTGTGTATCTGTCACATAAGATAACATCCCCGCCTTTGGGTAGGTATCGATGCTTTTAACGATGTCGGTAATAATATTACCGGCAATGGCAATTCCTCTTTTTTGTCCAAACATCAAATAATCGACAGTAACACCAAACAAAGAAGAGATTTTCGGCAGAACTGTAATATCCGGATAACCGGCACCGTTTTCCCATTTGCTTACAGCCTTATCCGTCACACCAAGCCGTTCCGCCAAGCCTTGCTGCGTCATTCCACTTTTTCTTCTCAACTTTTCAATTCTTTCTCCAAGCGCCATCGCATCCATAAGACCGCCTCCCTTCTTCCTAATTATAGCATATCCTTCCATCCGTTCAACCCACGAATGGGAGAAATATACCCTATGCGAAAAGAAAAATGCCGAATTGCTCTACGGAAAGTAGAGAACCAATCAATTTTTATTCCATCGAAAATACGATTGTACGTCAAAACTTCTGAAAATGCCCACACCGAAAATGGTGTGGGCACACTATATATCATTAAATATTCAGTAAAATCAGTGCAACTATGATCGCAGATAGCGCGATCCATTGCACCCTCCGGAGTCTCTCACCAAATACGATGACACCGGCTAAGGTCACAATAAGCAGCGTACCGACACTAAAGGTAGGGTATATGACTACCCCAGGCAATTCAGCAAGAGATGCCACAAGGAATTTAGCCGAAAAGAAATTCGGGACACCTATGAGCGTACCAAATAATAGTTCCTTAAAACCGGGCCGTTCCTTCTTTCGAATCACCAAAACCATACACAGTACAAAGGCTGTGCCAAATGTGTAAAACAAATACAGCGAGGAAAGGGATTCCGGAGCGAACACATCAAAGAATTTCGCCATCACATCCGCACCACCGCTGAGAAGCAGGCTTAAAATCAGACCAAAACCAAAAGATTTCTCCGTTTTTCCCTCTCGGCGATTGATCAGGAGAATAGCAAAAATGGCTATACAAAACCCTGCGATTTGGACCACCGTCGGGACTTCCTTAAAAAACAGGACTGAGGCAAGGATAGGCACAAGGAGCCCGAGCTTCATAAACACAGAAGACAAAACCACACCATGCTTATTGGTATTCGCCTGAAAAAATACAAAGCCGGCAAGGTATAAAACGCCGCTGATTATGCCGAGCCACAGTATCACAGAAAAGCCAGCAATATGGGGCATCGCCAAGTCAAAGCCTGCATAGGCGGCACCAAGCAAAGAACAAATAAAGTAGTTTGTTGCAAGCATACTTAGATTTGCTTTGATTTTGCCTGAACTCAGGCGCATAATAATGGAAATCATCGAGCTGCTCAATACAGCCAGTAATAAGTAGAGCATTTGAATTCCCCAGTCCTATTCATCGTAGTTTTCAATCAACTGATACGCACCGCTTCTGAGCACCCGTATAAGGTCCTCAGGCGACTTAATTCTCGTGTCGGTCTCAATACCGCCTTTTGCCAAACGGTTTATACCGTGAATGTCTGAGCCGGAAGTCATAGGTGTTTCATAATGAAGAGCGAACTGTCTTGCCATCTCATTACGGAATCTTTCTGTGCCTCCGTTAAATACTTCCAAGCCAAATAAACCTTTTGGGTCGGTTACTTCCATTCCATTACGAAACGGATGCGCTTGTACAACGCATGCATCAGACGGAAGTAAAGCCAATAATTCATTTAGTCCGCTAAGTGTATTCAGCCGTGGAACCGTATAGAAAAAGTCCTCGTGAAGTCCGTAAAGCAGGTAATCATTTGGATGACCGTCAAAGCGAACCTCCGCACCGGGAAGTACAGTAAACCCAAGCTTCTCACCCTCGTTCTTTGCAACATAGAAACCTCTCAGCCAGCGCTCGACCTGCTGCGCGTGGGTAAGGCCTTTCACATCCTCCGGAAACCATCGGGTGTAGAAGCGCTCGATGTAATGATCTGTAATTACAATTCCGTCATAACCAGCATCTTTATATAAGCGGACAAGCGCAGCTGCGCTAAGCTTCGCACCGCGGTCGCACTCCTTTGTGTGTGCATGAAGCTCATATTTATAAAAGGCCATGGATCTCACCTCGAAATTTTTTCTTATTATACACCATTAAACCAAAAAATGACAGAGGCAATTTACCTCTGTCAAAAGTTCTGCATTTTATCAGTATTCTATTGTGCGGTTCGCAAGTGACGCCACCAAAGAATACATCTCCTTTTCACTGCGTACATTATGCGCCATATTGAGGATCTCCTGCCT
Organism: Oscillospiraceae bacterium; assembly: GCA_015067665.1. Classification (GTDB taxonomy): domain Bacteria; phylum Bacillota; class Clostridia; order Oscillospirales; family Oscillospiraceae; genus Faecousia. The sequence continues at coordinate 9,523 of SVLZ01000044.1, forward strand.
TCGTTCTTCACTGAGATTGGCGTAGTAGTTCATTGCAGCAGTATTTGCTGAAAGCGCAAGTCCAAAACCGATAGGGATATTATAAAAATCCATTATTTCCTCCTTATGCTGCTGCATCCAGCATATTTTCGATAAAGATTCCGTAGCCCCGTGTCGGATCATTTACAAGAACGTGCGTGACTGCTCCGATGAGCTTTCCATTCTGAATGATCGGACTGCCGCTCATCCCTTGTACAATACCGCCGGTTGTCTGAAGGAGAGCTGGGTCGGTCACTTTTATGAGCATATTCCTGCCGCCATCTCTGGAATTGGGATATATCTTCAAAATCTCCACAGAATACTCTTGGACCTGATCTCCGCTTACGTTAGATCGGATGACAGCCGCTCCTGTTCGTATCTCATCGTTGTCTGCAACAGGAAGTTCCGTCCCTTGCCAACCGTTATTCACGGTTCCAAAAACTCCTTGCTGCACATTTTTGCGGATTTCGCCGATTGGTGTTTTATCACGCAAATTGCCGATCAGTTGCCCCGGCTCCCCAGCCTTACCTTTCACCACAGACAAAACAGATGCACGATAGAGTGTCCCCTTCTCTACAGATACAAGCTGCCCATTTCCCGTATTCACACCGTGCCCCAGCGCTCCAAAGGTACCCGAATCCGGATCGTACCAAGTCACCGTACCGACACCAGAAATGCCTTGTTTCAAATAAATACCGAGACGTAGACCATTTTCTGTTTTGATTGGCTGTACCTTCGCGCACTTCGTTTTGCCATCGCGGATATACCGAACATCTGCCGTGCCATCGTGTGTCTTTAAGGCCTTCAAAATATCCTCAGTACAATGAATGGATCTTCCATTAATATTTGTTATCTTATCCCCTATCTGAAGTCCCGCTTTTTGTGCTTCCGCTCCAAGTATGGAATCAAAGCCAACGATCACCATACTCTCATCCCCTAAGTTTAACCCAACAACCTGCCCTACCGGTATAAGGGTCTCCTTAGCGGATACCCCGAATGGCAATACCGTAACGCAAAGCGCCAAAAGCATTGCAATAACTGTTAATCTTTTCATTTTCCCGCCCCCTCATTTTCTCTGCGTGTTTAATATTCCTCACCATTGCTCTCCATAACCCATACAAATGTCGAAAACTCAGGTGGGAAATGCCAATTTGACCGCTAACTGTATTTACAAATTTAGGACGTTCGCAAATTTACAGGAATAATACGTATTTACCCATTGACAAAGTAGGTAAGTAATGATATATTACCTACGGAATTTATAGGTAATTATTATGTGGAGGTACCACTATGCAAGTTTACGCTGATAATGCCGCAACAACGAAGATGAGCGATATTGCCATCGCGGCTATGACAGACTGTTATTATAAGTATTACGGTAACCCTTCCAGCTTGCACTCCGTCGGTCAGGAGGCCAAGGAAAAGCTGGAAGATGCACGCGCACGGATCGCCGCCTGCCTTGGCTGCGAGCCTCGTGAGATCTATTTCACTTCCGGTGGAAGCGAAGCCGATAATCAGGCAATCATTTCTGCTGCGCGTTTAGGTGCGAAAAAAGGCAAAAAGCATATCATTTCCACCGCTTTCGAGCATCACGCTGTGTTGCACACCCTGCAGCGCCTGGAAAATGAGGGCTTTGAAATAACCCTTTTGGATGTCCGTAACGGTCACAACATCACCGCCCAGCAGGTTAAAGACGCCATCCGTGAGGATACCTGCCTTGTTACCGTGATGTATGCAAACAATGAAATCGGCTCTATCCTCCCCATCCCGGAAATTGGCGCCATTTGTAAAGAAGCAGGTGTTCCCTTCCACACCGATGCTGTGCAAGCGGTTGGACATCTGCATATTAACGTCAAAGAACAAAACATCGATATGCTCAGCCTTTCCGCCCACAAGTTCCACGGTCCTAAAGGTGTTGGTGTCTTATACGCACGCCGCGGCATCGCACTGCAAAATCTGATCGACGGCGGTGCACAGGAGCGTGGCAAGCGGGGCGGCACAGAGAATCTTCCCGGCATTTGTGGTCTTGCAGCCGCCTTAGAGGATGCCTGCGCCCACATCGATGAAAATGCCGCCAAGGTCTCCGCTATGCGGGACAAGCTGATCGCCGGCCTTTCGCAGATCCCCCACTGTGCCCTGAACGGCGATCCCGTTAACCGACTGCCCGGCAACGTAAGCTTCTGCTTTGAAGGTATTGAAGGCGAAGCGCTCCTTCTCTATTTGGATGCCCACGGCATTTGCGCTTCTTCCGGATCTGCCTGCACCTCAGGTAGCTTAGATCCCAGCCACGTGCTGCTTGCGATTGGTCGCGTTCACGATGTTGCCCACGGCTCCCTGCGGCTTTCCCTGGATCACAATAACACAGACGAAGAAATTGACCACATTTTAACCGCCGTTCCTCAGGTCGTCACGCTGCTTCGGAATATGAGTCCCGTATGGCGCGATTTGCAAAACGGCACACGAGAATATATACTTTAAGAGGAGATAAGAATATGGCACTATATAGCGAAGTTGTAATGGACCACTTTATGCACCCCAGAAATGTGGGTGTGATTGAGAATGCCGACGGTATCGGCCAGGTTGGCAACGCAAAATGCGGTGACATTATGAAGATTTATCTGAAGATTGAAAATGACATCATTGAAGACGTAAAGTTTGAGACCTTCGGCTGTGGCTCTGCGATCGCATCTTCTTCTATGGCAACGGAAATGATCAAAGGCAAGCCCCTCTCAGAGGCGTTGACGCTGACCAACAAGGCCGTTGCCGAGGCTTTGGACGGTCTGCCTGTCCACAAGGTCCACTGCTCTGTTCTGGCTGAAGAGGCGATCAAATCCGCTGTTAAGGATTACTATGACAAAAATGGCATTGCTTACGATCCCAAGCTCTTCCCCGACTGTGAGCATTGCGAGCACTGCGAGTAAGCTATGATCGTATCGACAAAAGGGCGTTACGCCCTGCGGGTGATGCTCCACTTTGCCCTCTACGGCAGTGAGCAGTACATTCCCCTGAAGGAGATCGCAGAATCCGAAGGCATTAGTCAGAAATATTTGGAATCCATAATGACGACCCTATCAAAAGCCGGCTTTGTGGACGCCGTACACGGCAAAGGCGGCGGCTACCGGCTCAATCGCGCACCGGAAGAATATACAGTCGGCAGCATTCTAAAGCTGACAGAGGGCAGCCTTGCGGCTGTCTCCTGTACAAGCCAAGGACCTGCCGCCTGCTCACGGGCAACCTGTTGCCAAACAAAGCCAATGTGGGAAAAGCTGGACGCAATGATCGACGACTTTTTGGAAGGCGTTACATTGGCAGACCTTATGGAAAAGAAATGAGAGGCGTGGAAACACACCTCTCATTTTTATATTAAGAAACCTACCGACCATAACTATAAAAGGAGAAGTTATGCTTCTTGTTATTCTTGTGCCGCGAAAAAGGGAAAATAACAAGGGGTGGTGGATGGGAAAAGGACAAATTTTGCGGAAAATTTAGGATATATAGGCAGATTTGCATTAAAAATCCCGGGGTGAGCTTTCACTCACCCCGGGATGCGGTTTGTGTTATATACCGATAGACTATGCGTGTTTTGCCGTCAAGACAGAGAACCGTCCCCTGTCTTATTGCAGATATTCGATGATGAAAGGCACATAATCGTATGCAAAATACAGTAAGCTAAAGACAACTTCATTGGTCTCCGGAATGTATTCGCATAAAATATGGGGATATGGTAGCCAGGTATTTATTCTGTACAGAAGGAACATTTTCCCATTATCTGTAGAATAAAAACCGCTATACTCCCATTTAAGCCCTTCTAATTCTTTGCTAAATGTGCTGCCAAACAAGGATTCAGGCGCAATGGTATATGTTGTATTTTTTGCTTCATCAACTACCCGGAGAACATCCCCTTCGTAGGTGTAGGGGTATGGGCCATGTGAGTCTTTTTCATAGTCTGATAGACTGGCATTCTCACCGGTTGCTTCCGTCTGATACACGCCGGTAACCACATCATAGGAATCGATCACAAGCGATGATGCATCGAAAGCATTTGTGGTATGATGCTTAATATAGAGCTTTCCTTGATTTCCTTGTGCCCACGGATGTGTTTTGTACCCGCGATTTTCAAACACCAACTGCGTATTGTTTCCGTAAAGATCACAGGAATACACATATAGCGAAAAATCGTGAGGCCCGTTTTCCTTTGTAGTGGAATAATACAGTTTTTTATCTACAAACAAAAAGCCATTGTTGGGTTCTTCGTCGCCTGCAATGTTATCAAGGGTTAATTTGTGATCCGCAAAATAAAATGTTGAATAATCTAATACAGCGACAGCATTATTATCGGGAGAATAGCTTGCAAAACGGTTTCGTAATTCCTCCTCACTTGGGTCGGCAGCGCAGGATGTAAAAATGGAAACAAGCAGCACCAACGATACGATTATTATCAAACATTTTTTCATCATCTATACCCTCCATTAATAAACAAATCGACTACTGCAACTGGGAACAAAAATACAAGATATGGTATTTTCAAAGCAAAAGACAGGGGACGGTTCTCTGTCTTTTATCTATGCTTTCAAATGTTTTTCTATTAAACCTTTGCTGACACCTGTCAACCGTCCAATTTGCCTAATCGAGACTCCTTGGGGGGCGACCCCTCTCCGGGAGGTTAGTTAGGTTTTGTGCGGACGGACTATGCCAGCCTCGCTGTCAAGACAGAGAACCGTCCCCTGTCTTACTGCCAATTTTGTTATTAAGATACAGGGATAGACTCGGTTTCTGTTAAATAATCATCTATCAACGCTTTGAATTGTTCTCGATCAAATGTCACGCGTCCAGCTTTATAAATGCCAGAACGGCAGAAATACTGTCTACTTTCTTTAAGTAAATCGTAGTCACCATTAAAATAATTGACCTTTATTATTATATCTCCTTCGAACATCACATCTGGGGATCCAAAAATAAAGAAAAAGTCATTATCTTTTAAATTATTTAACCGTTCAACAAAAGCAGAAACGTCAGCGATGTTAACAAGAACAATGAATTCCTGTTCCTGTGTTTCTTCATTCCACGCGCCAAGCTTGATAATTTGGGCGGATTCTACTGTGTCTACATCGCAACTATAACTAGCGGGGGCATATACGCAAGCGCTAAAGGAGAAAGTGAGCAAGGCAACTAGACTAACAAATATAAGTTTGTGTGCTTTCATAATAACCTCCTAATTAAAAAACATCAAAATTAAATCCCAATATGATGTATAGCCACCATCAGGTAGTGCAGGACGCTTGTCAATATACTCAATTCGAGATCCCCCTAATAGATTGGCTTCTGCTTCAAAAGGGTACGTATAATAATTGTATGTCAGTTTCCCACTGCGATCTAAGAGATTGAGGGTAAGAGAGGGAACAGCAACCTCAAATACGTAGGTATTGGTGCCGTCACTTGAAATATTACCCATATTATCACTATACCGCGATTTTTGAAATTCGACAAGGGGTTGACTGAAAATTTGCCAAATTTTTCAAGAAATTCTGTACTTGCAGGCATCAGCTACGAATGTATAAAAGGACCTCCGCCCTATTGGACGGAGGTTATAATATGTTTGCGTTACCTATTTTCGCGGTTCGGGCAAGCTATTGTTATGCCGTCCGCAACAGTCCGGTGGACTGTTGCAGGCATCTCCGTACAACTGAAAAAAGAACCTCCGCCCTATTGGACGGAGGTTATAATATGTTTGCGTTACCTATTTTCACGGCCAGTCACCCGGCAACTATCGTCGGCGTACATGTGCTTAACTTCTGTGTTCGGGATGGGAACAGGTGGACCCACATGACAATCAACACAAACTTATTAACTT
>SVLZ01000045.1 GCA_015067665.1 Oscillospiraceae bacterium
CGAGGCCGCAAAGAACGCAGCATTCAACACCCCGGAGATTCCCGAAAAGTACCGCACCACCACCGGAAAGTAAGCCTTTGATGCTTGCCGCTCCGTTCATTTTGGTATAAAGGAGGCAAGCTATGCCCTGGCGCTATATCCAAGTAGACACTACCGACCCGGCCTTTAATTTGGCGCTGGAGGAATATGTTTTTGAAAACCTCTCCAAGGATTATGACTATTTTATCTTGTGGCAGAACGCCTCCACCGTGGTGGTCGGCCGCCATCAGAATACCTTTAACGAGGTAGACGAGGCCTTTATCCGTGAGAATAATATCACAGTCGTCCGTCGGCTTTCCGGCGGTGGTGCCGTCTATCACGATTTGGGCAACCTAAATTTCACCTTCATTCAGGATACCGCCGGCAAAGAGCCGGACTTAGCTCTTTTCTGCCGCCCGGTAGCACAGGCCATCCGCGCTTTAGGCGCGCAAGCCGAGGTCAACGGCAGAAACGACATCACCGTAAATGGCATGAAATTCTCCGGCAATGCCCAATATGTAAAAAACGGCCGGGTGATGCACCACGGCACGCTTCTTTTCGATTCCCAATTGGAGGTTGCCGCCCGGGCGCTTCGTCCTGACCCGGAGAAGATTAGGGCAAAGGGTGTCGCCTCTGTCCGCAGCCGCATCACCAATCTAAAACCGCTGCTGCCTACGGGAACTACCTTGGAGGATTTTCGGGACGCGCTACTAAAAGCCCTCTTTGAAAACGAGCAGATGGAACGCTATGCCCTGACCGACAGCGACCTTGCCGCCATCAACGCCCTGAAGGAAAGCCGTTACGGCACTTGGGCATGGAACTGGGGCGCATCTCCTGCCTGCGATATGGTATTTTCCGGGCGAATTGAGGGCTGCGGTCAACTCAGCTTCCAATTTCGGGTAGAAAAAGGCTTCATTACCGATGCTACCCTCTACGGTGACTTTTTCTCCTCAGGCGACCCCCAACCCCTTGTAAAAAGCTTTATCGGCTCCCCAGCCACCCCCGAGGGCTTCCGTCAGGCGGCAGAAAAGTGCGATGTTTCCTCCATTTTGGGCTTAACCACCAAAGCGCTTTTGGATATACTTCTTAAATAATGCAGCAAAAACCTCCCTCTGACGAGGGAGGTGGATTCGCCGCAGGCGAAGACGGAGGGAGAGAAAAACTACCCTTCCGTCTCGCTATCACTCGCTCCCCTGACAAGGGGAGCCTTTTTCATTTAGAAACAAAATTTCTCTATCGCTTGCGCTACGCCGCTTTCATCGTTATTTCCGGTCACATATTTCGCTGCCGCCTTGACTTCCGGGGCGGCATTTTCCATTGCCACGGAAACGCCTGCTAACCTCAGCATCGTAATATCATTGTATCCGTCACCCAGGGTCATTACATTTTCCATAGTGCAGCCTAAATGCTCACACAGCTTTTGAAGCGCACCGCCCTTGTGACCGTTCTCGTCGTTCACTTCTCCGTTATAGGGCAGCGCCGTACTGACCGCCACACCGTCAAACCGATTTTTCAGGTCCTCTAAAAGAAACGCCCGCAGGGTCTGGTCCTTGGTGCAGAACTGCAGCTTCTGCACACCCTGCTTTTTTTCCAGTAAATAGGCCTTCAGCTCCGGGACAGGCTTTCGGGACGTGGCATAGATCTCCGCAAAATAGGCACTTGTCAGGTAGTCCTCCACCTTTTCCAAATAGGCCTTTGTCATATAGCCGCCACCATTTTGGTAGCAGTCATAAACCACGTCAAATCCATCTAAATAGGCCATAATCTCCACAGCTTTTTCGTATGGAAGCTCATTTTTTGCAATGACACAGTCATTTTTGACGTCATAGACCTCCGCGCCGTTGACAGTAATGGCATAGTTTATAAAAGGCAACTGGCGAACGACTTCCGGGATAATGGCATAAATTCGCCCGGTGGTCGGCACGATCTCAATGCCCGCATCTGCCGCTCTTTGGAGTGCTGCGCGGTTTTCTTCCGACAGCCGCTTCTCAGAATCCAAAAGCGTTCCGTCCAGATCCATTGCAATAATCTTTATTTTTTCCATAGATAGCTCCTCAGGGCATTCAGAGTCGCCAGGATCATCACGCCCACATCTCCAAATACTGCGATCCACAGCATATTGGGAATTTCTAACATACTTAGCGCCATGATCGCCAGCTTTGCGCCCAAGGAGAAAATAATATTCTGCCGGACGATATGCATTGTTCGTTTTGCAAAAATGATCGCACCCGGAATTTTTTCCAGCTTATCCTCCATCAGCACCACATCGGCAGATTCAATGGCAGCATCACTGCCAATCCCGCCCATAGCAATGCCAACATGACCCCGGGCAAGAATCGGCGCATCGTTGATACCGTCACCAACCACCGCCACACGGCGGCCATAAGCCATCTTACTCTCCAATACTGTCACTTTATCCTGTGGCAAAAGCTGCGCGCAGACCTCCTCAATGCCGATGGTCTGTGCCACCCGGTCTGCAATGTCCTGACGGTCACCAGTCAGCATCAGCGTCTCAATTCGCTCTGTTTTCAGCAGATAGACTGCCTCTTTTGCATCCGGGCGGATTTCATCGCGGACAGTAATATAGCCCAAATAGGTTCCCTCCCGCGCAACGTGAACCGCTGTACCCACGATCCGCTGCGGAGGAATCGTAACCGAAAGGCTTTCCAAAAAGCGACGGTTGCCAATATAGCAGCGTTTTCCGTCCACATAACCGGAAATGCCGCCACCGGCCATTTCCTGCACATTGTCTGCCGTTTTTTCACCCAAAGTCGAAAGGCACCGGGCAATGGGATGGTCGGAATATTTTTCCAGTGCCGCCGCAACCGTCTGCAGCTCCTCACGGGAGACGCCTACCGGGCAAATCTCAGCCGGAAGAAAAACGCCTTTTGTTAGCGTACCGGTTTTGTCAAAGGCTACCATATTGACCCGTGCAAGAGACTCCAGCGCATCTGCGCCTTTCACAAGAATGCCTCTTTTGGCCGCACCGCCAATGCCGCCCACGAAGCTCATCGGTACAGAAACCACCAACGCACAGGGGCAGGATACCACCAAAAACACCAGCGCCCGGTGCAGTCCGGCAGCAAAGTCTCCGGAGATCAGCGACGGCACAATTGCAAGCACCACTGCGCCAATTACCACACAGGGCGTATACCAACGGGAGAAGCGGGTAATAAACCGCTCGGATTTCGCTTTTTTCTCCTCCGCCCGTTCCACAAGCTCCAATATTTTAGCTACCGTGCTGTTATGATAGGGGCTTTCCGTGCGAATACGAAGCACACCGGACTGGTTAACACTGCCGCTGAGGACGTGACTTCCCTCTTCCACATACTGCGGTACACTTTCTCCGGTCAGGGCAGAATTATCGATATTAGAGCTGCCGTCAATAATCGTTCCATCCAACGGAATCCGGGCGCCGGGACGAACCACAATGATCTCGCCCACCGCCACATCTTCCGGAGAGACGGTGTACTCCTCCCCATCCCGGACAACTGTAGCATATTCGGGCCGGAGTGACATCAGGCTCTTGATCGATTCGCGGCTTTGTCCTACAGCAATAATCTGGAATGTCTCACCGATTTGATAAAACAGCATAATGGCCACCGCCTCCGGGTACTCTCCAATGCAGAAGGCACCAATGCTGGCAATAGACATTAAAAACTGCTCATCAAACACCCGGCCCTTGCAGATATTTCGCCCGGCTGCCCAAAGAATATCCCAACCAATAATGCCGTAGGATATTAAATAACAAATCGCCCGAATCAGGATATGATCTTTTAGAAAAAGGCCCAAAATAAAGAACAGGACAGAGGTAATAATCCGAGGCAGTGTCCATTTGTCAATTTTCTGCTCACCACGTAGCTTTGCTTCACAGCAGGCGCAGCCGCCCCCGTCCTGATGGTGATGATCGTGATCATGCCCGCAATGGCATTCGTGATGATCGTGGTCGTGCCCGCATTGACACGCGTGATGATCGTGATCGTGGTCGTGCCCGCATTGACACGCGTGATGATCGTGGTCGTGCCCGCATTGACACGCGTGATGATCGTGATCGTGGTCGTGGCCACAATGCTTATGTTCCTGCTCGTGGCAATGGCAATGTTCGTGTTTATGTGCCATACTTATTCCTCCATCAGATGGGAAAAGCCCACCGCTACAAGTTCCCGGACGTGGTCATCGTCCAGCATATAATAAATCGTGCGTCCTTCCCGGCGGCTGCTGACCAGCTTCGCCTGCCGCAGCTTTTTCAGCTGGTGGGAAATCGCAGACTGCTCCATCTCCAGCAGCTCCGCAATGGCGCAGACGCACATATCCGAAATGGACAGGGCATATAGAATTTTCATTCTCGTGCCATCTCCAAAAGACTTAAACAGCTCTGTCAGGCGGTGCAGGCTGTCCTCTGTAGGCATCTGCTGCTGAAGCTGCGCCAAGATTTTTGTATGATCGTGCTTCATAATCGCTCCTTATATGAAATTTTGTTCATATGAATAACTGCTCATATATTAACATCCCAATCTTCTTTTGTCAATTCTCTTTTTCCGTTGACACAGCACACACAATAAAATATACTATGAATAAACGACAATAAAAGGGGTTTATTGCTATGATAAAAGCCAATTTCCACACCCATTCTACTTTCTCCGACGGTGCAAACACCCCCGAAGAAATGGTACGCACTGCCATTGCGCTGGGTATGACTTCTCTGGGCTTTTCCGACCACTCCCCCATTGGGAAAGAATGCCGCGGCACTACCGGTATGGCTTCCGAAAAGGAGACCGCCTATCGGCAGGAGATCATGCGGCTGAAAGAAATCTATGCTGACCGGCTGCCCATTTATCTTGGCATTGAGCAGGACAGCAACGCTCCGTGTACCCCCTACGATTACGATTATTCTATCGGCTCTGTCCACGGCATCTGGGCGGAGGGTCAATATCGGGCGGTAGATTGCAACGAGCAAACGATGCTGGAAACGGTAGAGCAGTTTTTCGGCGGCGATCATTACGCCTATGCGCAGTGCTATTTCCGCGCCTATGCAGAGACCGCCGATAAGTATGACCCTACCTTTTTCGGGCATATCGACTTAGTCGCGAAGTATAATGAGGGCGGCAAATACTTTGACGAAGGCCATCCCCGCTACCGCAAGGCCGCACTGGAGGCGCTGGAAGCCCTGCTCCCTACGGGAAAGCCCTTTGAGATCAACACCGGTGCCATCAGCCGGGGTGCGCGCACCACCCCCTACCCCGCTCCCTTTATTTTGAAGGAGATCCACGACCTTGGCGGCAAGATCATTCTCTCCGGTGACAGCCACAGCGCAAGCAGTCTGCTGTGCGCCTATGACTTAGCCACAGAGCTGGCAAAATCCTGCGGCTTTCCCTCTGCTTTGGTCCTTTCCCCCGATGGCCTCCGGGAGAAAAAGCTATAAAATCAGCGGGCGACAGACAGTCGCCCGCTAAATATTATAAGTACCTTTTTTATAGGTGCAAAAAAACAGAAAAACGGGTGATTTTTTCTTAAAAAGCCCTTGCAAATATTGACAAATAATGTATACTTATTGTATAAGTGGCAAATTGATTTTACGCAGTTTGCGTTTTCTTTTCCCGCATACAGAAATCCGTAATTTTTGCCCCGCAAAGGGCTTAATAAGATGATTTTATGGAGGTAGAATCAAAAATGAAAAGAAACTTATTCGCTATTTTTCTTGCTCTTGCCTTAGTGGTCGCGCTGGCATTCGTCGCCGCCCCCAAGGCACAGGCAGCAGACGTACTGACTCCCGCTAATGCGGTTGACGGCAAAATCACTGTCTCCACAGCCGGTCAACTTCTTGACCTGCAGGGCAAAGAACTCACTGTAGAAATTGCTGAAGGCATTGAGCTTTCCGTTATTGACAGTGCCAACACAGGTCTCACCGGCGAAGGCGCAGGCAAGCTGACCTTCTCCGACGGCAACAAGGGTACTGTAGCCCTCGAAGCTGAGGATGAAATTTCCCGTCGTTTCCTGAAAGTTCCCAACGAAGATGGTTCTTTCTCTTTTCATCCCTTCTACTTAACCGTTAAGCGCGTCGGCATCAACACCAATAAGAGCGCTCTGTGCCTGCAGGCAATGTTCGTATCCAATGAAATTGCACAAAAGGCTATCTCTACCGGTATTGTTTACGGTGATACTGAGCTGACCAGTGCTGCTCCCACCTTTGGTTCTTTTGAATTCAACGAAGGTGTTATGTACGCTTACTATGACCTGATTGGTTCTCTTGCAAGTGAGAATACTATGAAGGAAGAGCGTTCCTTCAAGGCTTATATCAGTGTGGGCGAAGAAACCGTTTACAGCAAGAATACCGCTACCGTTTCTCCCAAGTCCATTCTGGAAAGAATGAATAGCGACATTTCCGTTTTCTCCGAGACACAGAGAGAAAAGATGGTTGGTATGATTGCCAAAAATAGCCAGCTGGAAACCCCCTGCAGCAATTTCTTCGGCAGAGGCTACGAGTTGGTAACTGATGCAAGCGTTCTCAGTGTTGGTAATAAAATTGTAATTACCGCCAAGAATGCTAACTACGCTTTGAGTACCGAGGATCGTGGCAACAACCGTGGTGCTGTTGCTATCACCAAGGACGGCAGTAAGCTGGTTATGAATAGCAATGTCCAAATCCTGACATTGAAAGAGGGTACAGCTTCTGGAACTTTCGGCTTTTATACCGGTTCCGGTTACCTCTATGCCGCATCCAATTCCGGCAACCAACTGAAGACGCAGAACACCAACAATGTAAATGGCTCTTGGAGTATCTCCTCTACCTCCGACGGTGTTGCAACAATTAAGGCGCCCGGTTCAAGCAACCGTAACTGGTTAAGATTTAATTCTTCTAACACACCCGTTATCTTCAGTTGCTACACCAGTGGTCAGACCGATGTTTCTGTATACAAAGAGGTTCTTACTGTTGCTTGTGTTACACACACCGGCGGACAGGCATCCTGCACAGCGCCCGGTTCTTGTAGCGTCTGTGGCAAGGATTATATTCCCGCTTTGACGCACACTGACGGTAACAGTGATCATTATTGCGACTATGGCTGCGGCACTAAGTTGACCGACTGTGAGTTTGATGAAAACCACACTTGTGTTTGTGGTGAAACCACAGATCACAAGGACGCCACCGGCGATGGCAAGTGCGATTACTGTGGTATTTCCCTCTCTGTTTCTGTTGTAACGAAGACAGAAACTATGAGCATTTACGCCAACAAGGGTAGCTTGGCTAACAAGGTTATTACTTGGAGTGGCACCAATGTTACCTTCCAAAACGCACAAGATAAATCTTCTAGCGCAATCCGCACCTCTGATTCTGATCACCATCGTGTATACGCAAGTAGCAAAGTCATTATTTCCGGCACAAACGGTGCTAAAATCACATCTGTTGTTATTACTTGCACATCTTCTTCCTACGCAACAGTGATGAAGAACGGGTTAACAGCCGCCGGTTATACAGCAACGGTTTCCGGAAGCAATGTCACTGTATCAGTAAGCTCTACTGAAAGTATCGAGTTTAATGTCACAGCTCAGACTCGATTGAACAAGGTAGTAATCACCTATGAGATCGAGGAAGCAAGCAACTAATTCTACACTATATATCTAATTCTCTCCTCCCCCGGGGTTCTTTCGAACCCCGGGGAAATTTTTGGATTCTGCGTTCCGTTATTACTATGCAACAGCGTGCAAAACCCTCCCCTTTGGGGAGGGTGGATTTTGCGAGGGACGAGCAAAAGACGGGTAAGGCTTACAATGTACATTTTCGCCCAAATGCGGATGCATTCGAACATTTTATGGCAACCTCATCCGTCAAAAATCAAAGATTTTCGACACCTCCCCCAAGAGGGAATGTTTTTTCGGAACGATAAAGGCATCGACGCCTGTGCATATACGGAAGAATCATTGCAAAAAACTACCGCCTTGGAAGTACCCAAGGCGGTGCGTTCATTAACCTGCAGGTTGGACTTTTTCGCCAATGGTAACGGTCACCTCTACAGTGACACCCTTGCGATAGACTGAAAAAACCACATTTTCACCGGGCTGAAGCGCTGCGACCATCGATACCAAGGTCACACTGTCTTCCACCCTTGTGCCGCCTACGTGGGTAATAATGTCATTGACCTGTAGGCCGCCCTTCGCCGCGGGGCTGTCAGGCGTTACCTCTGTAACCAGCGCGCCGGTAGGAATGCCCAAACTCTGAAGCTGGTCACTCACAGGGGTAACCGAGACACCGATATAGGGCTTTGTAACAATGCCCTTTTCAATAATTGAGAAGATCAGCTGCTTTACCCGATTCATAGGGATGGCAAAGCCGATATTATCAATGGAGGCTTCACTGCTGCCGTTATTGGAGAACTTAGCATTGGTAATACCAATGACTTCGCCATACATATTAAACAGCGCGCCACCGGAGTTGCCGGAGTTAATGGGGCAATCGGTCTGCAGAAGCGTCATCACCGAACCGTTCGACATGCTGATCGGGCGATCCTTTGCGCTGATATAGCCGGCTGTGAGAGTAAAACTCAGCTCCCCCAAAGGGTTGCCAATAGCGATTACATTGTCACCTACATTCAGGTTATCGGAATCACCCAATACCACCGGGGTCAAGTTCTCCCCTTCTACTTTCAGAACCGCAATATCATTGCCCTCATCGTAGCCCACAAGGACTGCAGGCAGCTTGCGACTGTCGTAAAGGGACACCGTAATGGCATCCATATTCTCCACCACGTGAAAGTTGGTAACCACATAACCGTCTTGACTGAGAATAAAGCCAGAACCGGCAGACGCAGTATTTTGTATACCGCCCCAAATTCCCGCGTTGACTTTTCCGGTCGCCATGATCGAGACCGTAGAGCTGACGTTCGCAGCATAAACCTCCGCAGGTGTGAGCAGCTTACCGGTATCGATCTCCTCGATTTTAATCACAGAGCTTTCCCGCAGGCCTTGCAGGACACCGGCAATATGCTCTACGTTTTTGCCGGTATAGCGGCTGAGAAGCCGCAGGCCTATCATGGTTCCGCCCATACCGCAAATACCGCCTACGATGGCACAGACCAGTCCCAGTGCCACCATTTGTTTGGTGCCCATCTTCTTTTTCCGTTTGGGAGGCGGGCTGTATCGGTAGCCGGTTTGATAGTGAGGCGCAGGGTCAGGTTGATACTGAGGTGCAGGCTCCGGACGAGGCGCAGCCACGTATTCCGGCGTCGGTTCCGGCTTATAACGGTAGGTAGTGTCTTCCTCGGACGGTGTTGCCGGCTCATCGGGAATCATTTCCGGCTCGGGTTTCAGTTCATCTTTTTCAAATTCATTGTCCATAGCAAATTCTCCTTTGCCTTTAAGCCGAGGGGAATCGAACACCGACAGCCCACAGCTTATGTAAGTTTATTCTACCAAAGGTTCCTTAATTCATACTGAAATATGTATGAATATATCATAAACAGATTGTAAACACAAGATTTTTCAAAAAGAAACGGACGAAGCCGGGTGGTTTCGTCCGTAATGTCATTTTTATAGTACCTTGGCGAGGAAAGAACGCAGTCTCTCACACTTAGGCGCGCCGAAAATCTCGTCCGGTGTGCCCTCCTCGGCAATTTTTCCGTTGTCGAGGAAAATAACTCTGTTGGAGACCTCACGGGCAAAGCCCATCTCGTGGGTGACTACCACCATAGTCATTCCCGCTTTTGCCAGATCCTTCATAACCTCTAGCACCTCGCCAACCATTTCCGGGTCCAGCGCAGAGGTAGGCTCGTCAAAGAGCATGACCTCCGGCTCCATCATCAGCGCCCGGACGATGGCAACACGCTGCTTCTGTCCGCCGGAGAGCTGGATGGGATAGGCATCTGCCCGGTCCGCAAGGCCAACTCTTCCCAAAAGCTCGATAGCTTTCTTCTCTGCTTCTTCCTTGGGCATTTTCAGCACCTTGATGGGCGCAAGGGTCATATTCTGCAAAATGGTCTTATGGGGGAACAGATTAAAATGCTGGAACACCATCCCCATCTTCTGCCGGTGCAGGTCGATGTTCACCTTTTCCTTTTTGCCCTGCTTGTTGATAAAGCTCTTTTTGGTAATGTCGATATTGTGGAAGATCACCTCACCGCCGGTAGGCTGCTCCATCAGATTAAGACTCCGCAGAAAGGTGGACTTGCCGGAGCCGGAAGGGCCGATGACACACATCACATCGCCTTTATTGATGTCAACGCTGATGCCGTCTAAGGCGTGCAATGCGCCGCGGTTATAGTGTTTTTCCAGATTCCGCACTTGGATCAGTTTATCGTTTGTCGCCACGGCTCATTCTCCTTTCAAAATATGCGATCAGCTTGGAGGTGGGGAAGCAAAGGCAGAAGTAGATCGCCGTTGCCACCAACAGAGGCTCCATAATAATATAGTTTGCGCCACGGATGGCTTCCACCGCAAACATCAGGTCCTGCACACCGATCACATAGGTAATAGAGGATTCCTTAATAATAACAACAAATTCATTGGCAATGGCGGGGAGAATGTTCTTAATTGCCTGCGGCAGGATGATGTTGGACATCGTCTGTCCCTTGGTCATACCAAGGCTGCGGGATGCCTCCGTCTGTCCAAGGTCAATGGACTGAATACCGCTGCGGATGATCTCGCAGAGGTACGCGCCGGAGTTCATACCCAGCGCAACCACACCGGGGAAAAAGCGGTTGAATTGGATAAAGCCAAATATAGTCAGTCTCGGCAGCTCAATAAGCTGGCCGAACACACCGTGGTAGATGATCATGATCTGCACGATCACAGGCGTGGAGCGCAGAATTTCTACATAAGCAGTCGCGAAAAAAGATATGGGATTGAATTTGCTGATGGCAATCAGCACTCTGTTGTTACGCAGACGACCGTTCTTGTCATATGCCAAAGCACGGAAGGGTCGAACATCGGTCATACGCATAATCGCAAGAATGATACCCAGCACAAAACCGATGGCCACGGTGAACAGCGCCAGCATAATCGTGACCAACAAGCCCTGTCCGATCAGCTTGCCATAGCGGAATGTTTTTTCAAACCCCTCCGCAGAAATAAAGTCAGTCATAGGATATTTCCTTTCCTTATACACACCAAATTCCTCCCTTTTGCAGGGAGGAATTTGGATTGTTTATTTATTCACCGGCAGGATCGGTGGGAACATTGCCGTCAGGATCCAGAATGCCTTCGAACTTATCGCCGGCAGCCTGTTCCAGTGCCTTTGCTACGAACTTGGCGAACTCGCCGTCGTCCACGCACTTATTCAGCGCTTCGTTGACGTACTTGAGAAGGTCAGCGTTGCCCTTGGACACGCCGATCACATTGCCCTCTGCCTCGTAGGGAACCTCGCACAGGATCTCCAGATCGGGGTAGTTTGCCTGATAAGCGACCGCTACATCCCATTCAATGTATGCGCCGTCGATCTTGCTGGAAACCAGCTCAGCAATAATATCGGTAGCCTTGGTCAGCGCGGTATACTGAGCGTTGGGGCTATACTCCTTAGCGAGATCTTCCTGAATAGTGCCGCTCTGTGCAGCGATCTGGAACTTGGAATCGTTGGTGGAGGCCAGATCGGTAAACTGTGCCTTCTTGTCCTTCGTGGTAACAAAAGCCTGCTTGCCATCATAATAAATATCGGAGAAATCCATCTTCAGCAGACGGTCGGGATCGGGAGACAGACCAGCCAGTGCAATATCCCCCTTGCCGTTGCCCATTTCATCGGGAATGCCCTTGAAATCCATAGGAACAACTTCCAGCGTCAGTCCGAGGTAATCAGCGATGTACTGTGCCAGAGCCATATCGAAACCTGCCAGCGTGGGGTTGCCGTCCGCGTCCAGTGCATAGAACTCATAGGGTGCATAGTCGGGAGAAGTCAGAACAGTCAGATAGCCTTCCTTAACAGTGGTAAGATTATACTTGTTCTCACCGGGGCCTGCTTCTTCCTGAATACAACCGGCAAATACGGTTGCCAGCATCATAACGGACAGAATCAATGCAATTAGCTTTTTCATAATAGGTTCCTCTTTTCACAAATTAGGTTCGCTGAAGCAATATTCAGCTTATGCACGGATTATACACCCTTTTATGCATATTGTCAAGGGTTTTCTGTATAAAAATACATTGTAATTTTACACAAAGGTGCTCTGCAACACCCGTCCGGAATGGGGATTATGCACAAAGCAGAAAGGGGTTGCATTTTTCCTCCATATTTGCTATGATATATGTATAAATATTTGGAGGTGCTTTTATGAACTCCCTTATGAATAAAGTAATGCTTACCGTGCTTATTTTGGTTCTAACTGTAACGGTCTTTTCCGGCTGTGGTGCGGAGAGCACAAAAGCCATTGCCGGTCCTATTCATACCCCCGGAAGTCAAGTGCTGCAAAACGGCAGCGTTCAGCCTTTGACAACAGATGGCACCGCCCCCGAAGCTACCGAGCCTGAAGCTACCGAGCCTGAAGCTACCGAGCCTGAAGCTACCGAGCCTGAAGCTACCGAGCCCAACACCGAGGCGCCTGCCGAGGGCGGCTTCCTTCAGGAGTTCTGGGCGCGTTTCCTCCAGTTCTTTGATTGGTTCCGCATCCGCGTCAACTTTGTCTTTGATGTTCTGATGAAACAGTAAAGCAAACCGAAGCATCCGGAATGGACGCTTCGGTTTTTTTGCGCCTTTCCCCCTTGACAGAAAGGCATAGGGGTGCTATAATATCCGGGCGTGGTGCAATTGCGCTGCGTATACGGGCCTTTAGCTCAGTTGGTTAGAGCCTCCGGCTCATAACCGGATCGTCCCGGGTTCGAATCCCTGAAGGCCCACCAACCAGTTTAAGGCCTTGGCCTTTGGAAATAAATATAGGGGTATAGCTCAATTGGTAGAGCGGCGGTCTCCAAAACCGTAGGCTCTGGGTTCAAGTCCTAGTGCCCCTGCCAGAAAACACCTGACCACATCTGTGGTCGGGTGTTTTCTTTTAAAAGTTAGCGCAGGACTTGAAGACCTAAAATGCAATATGCCAGTGGCATATTGCTGCCACCAGTGCAAACACTGGTGGCTACAATAATTTTTGCCTTTGTAAAAGGCAAAAATGCAAACAAGTCCTAGTGCCCCTGCCAGAAAAACCTCCGATGCAATGCATCGGAGGTTTTTCAACGAAATCCGCCCTAAGAAGGGCGGATTTCATTTCACTTTCTGCAGCAGCAGAAAATATCACAATTCGCAAAGCGAATTATATCACATTTGCCGCAGACAAAAATTTCACTAAAACAAAACCGTTGTGTCAAAACTGTCATAGTTTACTTCTGTGGACAATTTCGTTTGTTCCTCAGCAAATTTCACATTAACACTTTCGCTATCCTACCTTAGTATTTATTTTTCCTTTCCTGTGTGATATAATGAAATACGGACTTTCAATAAAAGAAAAGGAACGCTGCCTATGAATACCTTATGGCGAAAAATATACCAAATATTTGCGCTGACGATGAGCCTATGTCTTTTGACGACCGCGCTCGGCTGCTCCGCTGCGCCTACAGTGGGACCCACAGCGCCTACAAAACCAGCCGAGCCCACTGAACCCACCGAAAAAAATGAGCCGGCCATTGTAACAGTGTTGACGCTAAATGTGGCGTATTACGATGGCGACCTCCCCAACAACCAGCATTTATCAAAGCTGGATTATACAAATCAATCCTTAGCGGATTATACCTTTGCTGAACGCGCTGACCGCTTGGAATCCCTGTTGAAATATTACAAACCGGATGTTTTCTTTCTCAACGAGTTCAACTTTGCTTGGTGGAAAGAGGTTATTACGGACGAGGATGCAATTCTGAAGAAGCTGCCCCAATACACCTTTGTAAAGTCTCGAAGCACCGGAGATTCCCTGAATGGGGAAGGTGAAAAGCATACGGATCAATACAATATCGTTTTTTACGATCAAACAAGATTTGCACTGCTGGATTCCGGTTACTTCGTTACCTACATACATACGAGCGGGCGTGTCGACCATTGCACATGGGTAAAATTGTATGATAAGACGAGTGGTCAAAAAGCCCTCTACGCTACAGTCCACTTAAATACAGTTGGGAATGCCGAGCGGGCGGAGATCAACCTGCAGGCTGCTACCACGGCAGTAGAAACGCTCTACGAGCTATCCGGTGGTCTGCCTGTGATCTTGGGCGGTGATTTCAACACCACAGAAACATCCCGCGGTTACCTTACCTATGAATATATGGTAAATCAGGCCGGCTTTAAGGACAGCCGTTATGCCGCGCTCCAGCGTGACGACTCCGGCACAGCCCGTATTTGGGGTTCTGCCTGGAAAAATAACGGCAGCCGTATTGATTACATTTTTGTCAACGGCGCAAATGTTAGAAAATATGAGGTTGCCAGCGGCTCTTTCCTGCAGGATGATACATATGTGGAAAATGTAAAGGAAGAAGATCTGGAGCCCGGTAAAGAATGTGATTATTACGACATCAGCGATCACCTGCCGGTGATATCGCACATTGTTCTCAAAGGCCTGCAAGCTACTGCGCCGGAGAAATAACACCACCCCCTGAAAGTTTCAGAAATTCCAAGGAGGGTAATCCTCCTGATCGTTGATGCTCCTGGAGGATTCTTTTCAAGCGTTGACCCCTTAGTGTGACTGCGTGCAATTTGATTCGAAAGAAAGCCCATAGAGGCTGATTTGCCAACCTCATCTCCAAAACCGCAGGCTCCGGGTTCAAGACCTATTGCCCCTGCCAAAAAAGCACTTGCTTTAGGAGCGTTCTCATAAGGATGTTTACAAATTTCGGCAGAGATATTGTTTTCTCTGCCGATTTGTTATATAATGGAGCTAACAAAAAGCCTTCCTCCGAGAGGAAGGTGGCACGCGAAGCGTGACGGAAGGAGCCTGCGTGACATTAGATTTGTACTGACTTCATTGTAACGCGCTCTCCCTCACCTGACTCCGTCGGGAGCTCCCTCCCGGAGGGAGCCTTTGGATACGTGCAAATATAGGGGTATGGGCTTCGCCCGATGCATTTGTAAAACAAATGCGAAACTGGCGATAAAATGAATATAATTTAGAAAGGCTTTATATGGGAAACGAAAACACAAATTGGGGACAAAGCGTTACAGCTGTTGTGATTAAAGAAAACAAGGTGCTGCTTGCTCGACATACTTATGGCGGAGGAAAAGGAATGCTTATTGTTCCGGGTGGCTATGTGAACTCCGGTGAAACACCTCAACAAGCCTTAATCCGTGAATATATGGAAGAAACTCGTATTGAAAT
>SVLZ01000046.1 GCA_015067665.1 Oscillospiraceae bacterium
GTCCCTACCTACTGATAGCGGCTTTCTTGATCATTATGTATCTGATTTTGCGGTTTATTGCAAAAGCATAGAAGATCCCCTCCGGATGGAGGGGATCTTATTATACATTTTCAAGGGCTTGGGCAATGTCTGCGATCAGGTCTTCGCTGTTTTCAAGACCGCAGGACAGGCGGATGAGATCTGCGCCTACGCCGGCGGCATCCAGCTCTGCGTCGGACATCTGCCGATGGGTGGAGCTGGCGGGGTGGAGACAGCAGGTCCGGGAGTCTGCCACATGGGTCTCAATGGAGCCCAGCTTCAGATGCTTCATAAAGGTTTCTGCGCCCTTACGACCGGACTTCAGGCCAAAGGAGATAACACCGCAGGAGCCGCCCGGCAGATACTTCTGCGCCAGCGCGTAGTAGGGGTCGTCCTCAAGACCGCAGTACCGCACCCAAGCCACCTTTTCATTACTGTGGAGGAAACGGGCGATCTTATCTGCATTTTCGCAATGCTGTTTCATCCGGAAGGGGAGACTTTCCAGTCCTAAATTCAGAATAAAAGCATTCTGGGGAGCCTGCATTGCGCCAAAGTCACGCATCAGCTGGGCGGTACACTTGGTGATAAATGCGCCCTTACCAAAACGCTCAGCATAGACAACACCGTGATAGCTGTCGTCGGGGGTACACAGACCGGGGAATTTATCTGCGTGTGCCATCCAGTCAAAGTTGCCGCTGTCTACGATACAGCCGCCTAACACCGCTGCGTGACCGTCCATATATTTCGTGGTGGAGTGGGTCACAATATCTGCACCAAATTCGAATGGGCGGCAGTTGATGGGTGTGGCAAAGGTGTTGTCCACGATCAGGGGCACACCGTGGGCGTGGGCACATTTGGCAAACTTCTCGATGTCTAAAACGGACAGAGCCGGGTTTGCGATCGTCTCACCGAACACTGCTTTGGTGTTGGGCTGGAATGCGGCATTCAGCTCTTCTTCGGAGCAATCAGGGCTGACGAAGGTGAAAGAAATGCCCATCTTCTTCATTGTCACGGAGAACAGGTTGAAGCTGCCACCGTAGATGGCAGAGCTGGCGATCACATGATCACCGCAGCTTGCAATGTTAAAGATAGAATAGAAGGTCGCGGCCTGTCCGGAGCTGGTGAGCATAGCCGCCACACCGCCTTCTAAAGCGCAGATCTTGGCGGCTACATGGTCGCAGGTGGGATTTTGCAGACGGGAGTAGAAATAACCCTCAGCCTCCAAGTCAAAGAGCTTGCCCATATCCTCGGAGGTACTGTACTTAAAGGTAGTACTCTGAATAATGGGAACCTGACGGGGCTCACCGTTGCCGGGGGCATAGCCGGCCTGAATACATAAAGTTTCGGGACGAAGTTCCATAAAAATTCTCCTTGGTAAAAGATACGCTTATTGTAGCTTGTTTTTTCGGGATTGTCAACGACTCAGCCCAGCAGAACATCGAAAACCAGCATCAGGCAGAAACCGACCAAGAGCGCATAGGTAGCGCCCCGTTCGCTGCCGTGGGCATGGGTCTCGGGGATCATTTCATCGCTGATGACGTAGAGCATCGTGCCGCCCGCGAAAGCAAGGGCGAAGGGCAAAACAGCGGTGGCAACAGAAACCGCAAAATATCCCAAAAGACAGCCGACGATCTCTACCACACCGGTCAGTGCCGCGCACAGGAAGGTCTTTTTTGGGGATACGCCTGCGGCTAACATAGGTCCGATGATGACCATGCCCTCAGGGATGTTTTGCAGTGCGATGCCACCGGCAATGAGCAGCGCCTGCGCCTTGGCGTGGGGATCGTCACCGGCACCGAAGCCGACGCCTGCTGCAATGCCTTCGGGCAGATTATGGATGGCGATGGCAGTGACGAACAGCAGTACTTTGCTGAGGTTGGCATTGTGGTGCTCCTCAGTGTCTGCGCCTACCATTTTGTGCAGGTGAGGCACGACTTTGTCGATGAGATTTAGGCAGAGAGCGCCGGCAAATATGCCGATAATTGTGATTAAAATACCAAATTTTCCACCATAGTCAAGAGAAGGCAAAATCAGTCCCAGCACCGCAGCTGCCAGCATCACACCGGCGGCAAAGGACAGGACAATATCGGAAAATTTGTGGGACTGCTTTTTGAACAAAAAGCCGATGACCGAGCCAAATACGGTGGCACCGCCAACACCCAAAGCCGTAAGTAATACAAGTTGCATAGATAGACCCTTCCTTTCAGGAAAATAGAAAAGGTCCCGAATGATCGGGACCTTTCAAATTAGTTTTTAGAGAATTGATCCTTGCCCACGCAGCACAGGGGGCATTCGAAATCCTCGGGCAGGTCCTCAAATTTTGTGCCGGGTGCGATACCGCCCTCGGGATAGCCTTCTTCTTCGTTATAAATCCAGCCACATACATCACATACATATTCCATAATAGGATACCTCCAATAAAAGTGTTTTTATTTTTCAAAAAGCGGACGCGCCACTTTTTTGTACAGTAATACGGTCAGCAAAGAAACAATTATGCCTTTTAAGAGATTCAGGGGCGCTACGGATAATAGCACCAGCGTGGTGATCGAATCAATACTGCCGTTGATAGCGGTGCCCATTCCAATGATGGCTTCAAGCGGGATGCCGTACAGGTCGGAAAACTTGGGGATGAGGTAGATGCCGTTAAAAGCACTGCCAAAGACCGTCAATACTATTGTGCCCGAAAAAAGGCCGATAAGTGCACTTTTTCGGCTCTTTTTTCCGTGATAAATCACCGTCGCGGGAAGTACAAGAGAGCAGCCGACAAAGAAATTGGCAAAATCACCCACAAAGGCAGTGCTTGTTCCTTTGAGCACCAATTTAAGCAAAATCTTAAGCGCTTCGCAAAGTACGGTAGCGGAAGGTCCTAAGTAAAAGCCGCAGAGCATCACCGGCACTTCGGAAAAGTCCAGTTTATAAAAGCCGGGGGCTAAGAAGGGCAAGGGAAAATCGAAAATGTGTAAAACGGCGGCAATGGCACCGCATACTGCTAAAATGCACAGTCGCCTTGCAGGGGAAACACTGCGAAGGGCCAGCTTTTTTTCTGCCAGCTTTGCGCCTACGGAAAGCACAGCGGCAATGGCTACGCATACAAGAACAAAGGCGATATTTTCCTTAAACTGCTCGATCAATTTCACCATAAATTTTACCCCAGTAACAAAAAATGCGCCGAGAGCATACACTCAGGGCGCAGCTATGTACCACGGTACCCCAAAAGTGCTTCTTTCATCCAGACTGTACTGTCGGTATCGGAATTACACCGATTCTGCGCTTTCACGCTCGCGGACTTTACCACCGGTCGGGAATTTCACCCTGCCCTGAAACTTTGGATGTGTCGAGCATAGCATATTTTTACCTACTTGTCAAGTGGGTAAAAATGTGGTATGATATTTTTATTCGGCAGGCGCTTTTTGGAGACCTTGAATGGCGCCTGTTGGCGCGGTGTTTATGATGTCGCCGCCAACGACCTTGTTTTTATAGATAAGGAGCGTGGCATAGACCGGTTCTGTGGCATTCGGGTAATTGGTTACCTTGTAGACGTAGCGCTCCACGGTTTTGCCGGCAAACTGTGTCAGGTCGAAGCCCTGCATCTTTTGCAGGTCATTATAGCGGTCATAGACCTCGCTGCTTTGCTTTGGTATGCGGACTTGCCCGCTTTCTGCCGGGGAGGCGTGTACTTCCCAACCCAGTGTTTTCAGGTAATCCACTCTGGCATCGTTGGAACTTAAGTTGACGGTAGCTGTCGTTGGCTCGGTGACGCCACCGAACAGCAGGATGATGGCGAGGATCAGAATCGCCACTGCGCCGAGGGCGATGAGGATTTTATTCCGATCCAGCTTTGCGGTCATAAATAGCATAATAATGAATCCCTCCTATTTCTTATTTGCCGCTACAGCCTATGCGCGCAGGAGGGAGAATATACATCTGTGAGGAACGAAAATGGAACGATTGGATAAATTTCTGTGCGATGCAGGGATCGGCAGCCGCAGTCAGGTGAAGGGAATCCTGAAGACCGGACGTGTTACAGTTTCCGGCGCTGTGATTCGGGATGGCAGCGTGAAAGTTGACGGCAATAACATCTATGTAGACGGAGAACCAGTGGGAAAGAAGGGCAGAGCGGTGGTGATGCTCAATAAGCCTATGGGTTATGTAACAGCCCGGAGTGACGAGAATCAAAAGACGGTGATGGAATTATTACCGGCACAAATGCGCAATTGGGATCTGCATCCCATCGGACGGCTGGATAAAGAGACGGAGGGACTTCTGCTTTTTACCAATGATGGAGATTTGCTTCACCGACTGATCAGCCCGAAAAAGGGGGTACAGAAGGTCTACTATGCCCGCCACGAGGGAACTGCAACAGGGGAGGATGTAGAGGCTTTTCAAAATGGCTTAACCCTCCGGGACGGCACGGTATGCCTGCCGGCCCGGTTGCAGCCGTTGGGGGCAGGGGAAAGCCTTGTTACTGTCTGCGAGGGCAAATACCATCAGGTGCGCCGAATGATGGCATCCCGTGGGCTTCACGTGACGTATTTGGAACGGCGGCAGGAGGGAGCACTGACCCTCGGTGATCTGCCCCGCGGTGCAGTGCGGGAGCTGCGCGAGGACGAGATTTTGGCATTATGACGGGTAAATAATGGACAAGTCCCGGAGCAACACGGCTTGCTTCGGGAATTTTAACAAAAAAACGGATGGTTTTTACAATAAAATGTCAAAAAAGTCTTGCAATTTGTGCAAAAACAGTTTATACTATTATCGAATTTATACATAAAATGTTTTTGTGCATAATTTATTAAGGGGGCTGCGAAATGAGCAACAGCGTATTTCAGGAAATCGTCTCTCAGTTAAAAGATACAACAAAACGCACTTTTGGCGTCATTGATCACGAGGGTACAGTGGTAGCGTGTACCGATCTGTCTCTGCAGCGGGAGAGATGGCCCGATGTGGCACTGCGGATCGTGGCTGCCCCTGAGCAGCGCATATCCTTTGGACAAAAGACTTTTCAGGGCCGGGTCGGCAGCGCAGGCCTTTTTGAATTTGCGGTGTTCTGTGTCGGTGATGACGAGCTGGCCCACGCGCTGTGCGGTATGCTTTTTATTACCATTGACAATGCTAAGCGCTTTTACGAGGAGAAGCATGACCGCGGTACCTTCGTAAAGAATATCATTATGGATAACATTCTGCCCGGTGACATCTATATCCGTGCAAAGACCTTACAGTTTGCTACGGATGCACCCCGTGCCGTGTATTTGATCCGGCAGGTAGGACGTGCGGATGTGACTGCTGTGGATCTGGTTGCCGGCCTGTTCCCGGATAAGCAGAATGACTTTGTGCTTAGTATCAACGAGACTGACGTTGCTGTCATTGCGCAGATGGAGACCGAGTGTGAGGCAGAGGCTTTGGAAGCGACGGCTAAGCGGATCGCAGACCACCTGAAAAATGAACTGGACATTGAGACCGTCATTGGTATCGGTACGGTGGCAAGACATCTGCGGGAGTTGGCAGATGCCTATAAGGAAGCCCAGACAGCTATTGAAGTTGGCAAGGTCTTCGACGATGAGAAGAGCATTATTAACTACGAGAGCTTAGGTATTGGCAGACTTATTTACCAGCTGCCCACTACACTCTGCGACATCTTCCTTTCCGAAGTCTTTAAGAAGAATTCTATCGACTCTTTGGATCAGGAGACGCTCTTTACGATCAATGAGTTCTTTGAGAACGATTTGAACGTTTCGGAAACGTCTCGGAAGCTGTTTGTCCATAGAAATACACTGGTTTACCGCTTGGAAAAGATCAATAAGCAAATCGGCTTGGATCTGCGGAAATTTGACCACGCTATCGTCTTTAAGGTAGCAATGATGGTTCGTAAGTACTTAGCTTCTCAGGATATTCGATAACATAGAAAAGGTCACCCGAACGGGTGACCTTTTTGCCGCTGTGCAGACGGATGATAGAGGACAGCATAACAGCTGCACTTTTTGATCACTCTTTTGAATTTTGTGGGATCTTATTTTCCAAGGTGTTTTTGATGGCAACGGTCACACCATTTCCAATTATCACATTGCAGCTTCCTGGACATACAATGTTTCTCTGTTCAGAACAGCCTCCGGTAACTTCACAATGCGTGATATGACCTTTGAGAACTGCTCCAGCGAAAAGCCCAACAACCGTAACACGGGCCTTTTGGTAGGTACCATTGGCGGCGGCAAGATCACATTTGAAAATGTTGATATGAAAGATTCTCATGTCAATGGTGTGTCCGGTGCGGGTGGATATGTCGGTAATATGACGGAAGGTGCACTGTATTTCATCGATTGCGATGTCGATAATGTAACGTTGACTGCAAGCAGTGCAACCGGATATAACGGCATGTTCCTCAGAGACGGTTATTCTTACCATGATTTGCCGGAAAGTGGTGTTTGGGTAGAGAACTGCACCATCACTAACAGCAAGAGCTTTGTTAACGGTGTTGAAGATGCCCAAGTCAAGGAGTATAACTACACCAAATAATTTTCGATAAGCACCACAGCGGCAGAGGGTCTCCTCTGCCGCTGTGAAACTATCGAAAAACCTATTTGTAGGCGCTGCCCCCTACAGCTTTCATTTCAGACTTTTTTGACACGCTGAGACCGCCGGAAGGCGGTCTTTTAATTGAGAACTGAAAATGGATAATGGACAATTATGATGTCCGCTTTGCGGATAAATTTAATGGTATTGCGCAGGGATACCTTAATTGTCAACTGTCAATTATCAATTGTTCATTAAGTATTTAGCATTGACACTTTATGGGGGAATATGGTATAATTTCTGTGTATGGTATAATGGCAAGAGAATGAGCGCGCATATACTTCGAGGTGTGGGGAGAGGGGCTCCCGGCGCCGGAAAAGCTTGCGGTGCGCAGGAAACTGCCTGCCATATTTTGTAGAGAAGAAATCACCATAAGTTGGAGAGAAAGATATGATTGAATTTGCAAACGTTGTAATGGAATACAGCGGTAATACCCAAGCGCTGCGCGGTGTTTCTATGCAGATCGACGATGGAGAATTTGTATTCCTCGTAGGTCCTTCCGGCTCCGGTAAGAGCACCATTATGAAGCTGATTTCCGGCGAGCTGAAGCCGACCAGCGGTTATGTTCACGTCAATGGCTACGAGCTGGATCGGATCCGCAGACGTGAAAAGCCTTATCTGCGTCGTACGGTCGGTGTGATTTTCCAGGATTTCCGCCTGATTGAAAATATGACCGTTTACGAAAATGTAGCCTTTGCTATGCGCGTTGTCGGTGCAAAGCGGCGGGAGATAAAAGCCCGTGTGCCTTATGTTTTGAAGCTGGTCGGTTTGGAAGGCAAGCAGCACCGGCATCCCAATGAGATTTCCGGCGGTGAGCAGCAGCGTCTTGCGATTGCCAGAGCGTTGGTGAATAATCCCTCCGCTATCATTGCGGACGAGCCCACCGGCAATCTGGACCCTGCCCGCTCTTTGGAAATTATGCGGCTTTTGCAGGAGATCAACAAGCTGGGCACCACTGTTTTGGTGGTTACCCACCAGCACGAATTGGTACAGCACTTTAATAACCGCGTGATCGTCATCAGCAACGGTCGTGTGGTAAAAGACAGAATGGTAGGTGAGGCGTAATGAGAATCAATAATATTCCTTACTTACTGAAGGAAGGTATCCGCGGCCTTTTTGCGCACGGATTCCAGTCTGCATCTGCCTTTGCGGTCACTGTGTTTTCCCTCCTTGTTACAGGCGCTTTTATCTGTCTTGCGTTTAATATCAACGTGATGGTAGATGATCTGAATAAGACCAACGAAGTGGTGGTCTATGTCAGCGATACGCTGAAGGATGAGGAAGCAAGAAGCCTCGGCACGCAAATCAGTAACATCCCCAATGTCCAGGACCGGAAGTTTGTGACCCGCGAACAGGCACTGAAGGAATTTATTGAGAAAAACGGTGACAAGGATGCATTTGCCGGTGTGGAGGCTTCCGATCTGCGCCACCGCTATGTGGTGACTTTGGAGGACAACAGCATCATTATGGAGACAGTCCGCCAGCTGGAAGCTATCAAAGGTGTGGACAAGGTCAGTGCTGCGTTTGAGCTGGCGAAAGGCTTTTCCACTATAAAGGAAATTGTCATCGCTGCCTCCATCTTTATTGCGGCAGTATTGATGTTTGTGACCCTTGTGATTATTTTCAACACCGTCCGTCTTGCTACCCACGAGCGCAAAGAAGAAATTGCCATTATGAGAATGGTGGGTGCTACCAACGGCTTCATCCGTTGCCCCTTTGTGGTAGAGGGTATGACTTTGGGCTTTACAGGTGCGGTGGTTGCACTGGGCGCTGAGTGGGTCCTTTACGATGCGATCGTAGAGAAGGTCCAAACAATGGACACCCTCGAAATGTTACATTTTGTGCCCTTCCGTGAGATGCTGGGCATGCTGGCCGTAATTTTTGCAGTTGCCGGCTTGTTCGTCGGTATCGTGGGCGGCTGGATTTCTATCCGTAAATATCTGAAAGTGTGAGGAAACCGATGATTAAAAAGACAATGAAACTGATCCCTTTGCTGGCATTTCTTTTGGCTGTATGCCTTTTGGTTTTGCCCGGCACTGCTGCGGCAAAGGAGCAAAGCAGCGCAGAGATCCAGAAAGAGATCGATAAGATGAAGCAAGAGCAGGCGGAAATGGAAGCTGCCCTCAAGGAACTGGAAAAGCAGCAGTCCGACAACCGCAATAGTATGCAGGAAATCGTCAATGAGAAGAATCTGATCGATCAGCAGGTTTCTCTGCTGAATAGCCAGATTCTCAGCATTAACGGTCAGATCGCCGCCCACTCCCTTCTGATTGCAGATAAGCAGCTGGAACTGGAACGGGCCAATCAGGCTTTGGAAGCTATGCGAAAGCTTTATAAGGAACGGATCCGCGCTATGGAAGAGGGCGGCACGGTCTCCTACTGGACGGTTCTTTTTGAAGCGGATAGCTTTGCGGATCTCTTGGACAGATTCAATATGATCCAGGAAATTGCGACTGCGGATACTACCCGTTTGGAGGCGCTGGAAAAGACATCCCGTGAGGTAGAAAGCGCAAAGACACTCCTTGCACAGGAGAAGGTCACATTGGATTTGGCTCGGGAGGAAATGGAAAAGAAACAGATCGCGCTTGCCCAAAAACGGGAAGAGGCAAGTGCCCTTCTTCTGGAGCTTCTTGCCAAGGGTCAGGAATATGAGGACTTGGTAGAAAAGTCCGAGGAAGCGATGGAGGATATGCAGCAGGCGCTGGAGGATATGGAAATTAAGCTCTCCGATGCACAGAAACGAGAGTATGAGGAAATGCTCCGTCAGCAGGAAGAGGAGGCTAAGAAAAACCAGACGACTGAAAGCAGACCTACATACAACAAGGGCGATATTACTTGGGCGCTGCCCTGTGACTATAACCGGGTCAGCTCTCCCTTTGGTTATCGTTTCCATCCGGTTACCGGCAAGTGGAAAGGTCACACAGGTGTGGACCTGACACCGCCCAAAGGTACGCCTTCGAATCAGCAGGTGCCGATCTATGCGACCCGCTCCGGTGTGGTGGTTTATGCAGGCTGGGATAGCGGCGGCGGTGGCAACTATGTGTCCATAGACCATTTGGATAACTACAAGTCCCAGTATATGCATCTTGACAGCTATGTGGTAAAAACCGGTGACGCGGTGACCATCGGTCAGCTGATCGGCTATATGGGTAACACGGGAACCAGTACGGGCCGGCATCTGCACTTTACCATCCGGCATTATGAGTATTATGAAAAGAATCCCGGTAGATTTAGCTGGGGCTGGAGACCGCTGAACCCGGCAGAGTTTATTGATTTCAAATAATGGACCATTGAAGAAGTTTGTAGGGGCGATCACAGATCGCCCCCTACGAGATATATTCGTCTGCACGGCAGACACCATAATTGTCAATTATCAACTGTGAATTCTCAAAGAGGGGGGTTAGGAAAGGGTGAAAAAGGGAAAACTATTAAAGACTGTTTTTTTGACTGCAATCTTGGCAGCTATGCTGCTCGTCACCGGCTGTTCTGTGGATGAAAATGCGCAGATATTCTCTGATTTTGATGCCCTTTTTGCCTATTTGCAGGGGAATATACCGCTCCTTCCCGGCGAAGGAGAAGATAAATGGGGTATGCCTTGCAGGTATACTTATGTTTCCAGCAGATTCGGCAGTCGGGAGGACCCGGTTTATGGCGGTTCGGATTATCATCGAGGCATCGACCTTGCGGCACCGAAGTGGACAACGATTCATGCTGTCCGTGCCGGAGAAGTTACTTATGCCGGCTGGGATAACGGTGGCGGCGGAAACTATGTTTCCATCGAACACGGCGATGGGTACAAGACCCAGTATTTACATATGGAGGCCATTGCCGTAAAGGAAGGGCAGTTGGTCAAAAAGGGTCAGATCATCGGTTATGTGGGCAGTACCGGCAACTCTACCGGCAATCATCTCCACTTTGCCGTTCGGAAATGGAATGAAAAGAACGGTGTGTGGGATTACATAGACCCAGAACAGTTTATTACTTTTAACTAAGCAAATTTAAGGAACGATTTATGACAAAAAAGGAAAAAATAGCGCGGGAACTAACGATCGCACTCTCTTATGTCTTGGTGGCAGTAGCGGCTGTGGTGATTACACTGGCTGTAACTGCCGGCAGAACCGGCACAATTGTGTTTCCGGGTACTGATAAGCTGGACGAGCTGCAGAAACTCATAGAAAGCTACTACATTGACATCGATAAAGTGGAGATGACAAAGGTAGAAGATGCGGCTGCGAATGCTATGATCGAAGCGTTGGGAGACCGTTGGAGCTATTATGTGACAAAAGAGGAATATGCCCAGCTTAAAGAGCAGAATGCCAACAGTTATGTGGGTATTGGCATTACCATTCAAGCCCGTGAGGACAAGAACGGCTTTACGATCACAAAAGTAGAGCCGGGCGGAAGCGCACAAGCGGGCGGTATTCTGCCGGGTGATATTCTGATCGGTGCGGAAGGAAAGCGCTTTGTAAACGTAGATTCCTCTGCTTGCAGTGAAATCATCCGCGGTAAGGCAGGAACAAAAGTAACGGTCACGGTTATCCGGGATGGGAAGGAGCTGTCCTTCGAACTGACGCGACAAGTGATTAAGACCAAAGTCGCGGAAGGAAAAATGCTTCCCGGAAATATCGGCCTTGTATCCATCAAGAATTTTAATGACCGCTGTGCTGAGGAGGCAATTTCGGCCATTGAAAGACTAAAAACCGAAGGGGCGACTGCCCTCATTTTCGATGTGCGGAACAATCCCGGCGGTTATAAACATGAGCTGGTAAAGCTGCTGGATTATTTGCTGCCTGAGGGAAAGCTGTTTATCAGTAAGGACTACACGGGCAAGGTAAGTACAGACTGGTCCGATGAAAAATGCCTCGAAATGCCGATGGCGGTGCTCATTAACGGCAACAGCTATTCCGCGGCGGAATTCTTCGCGGCAGCGCTGGCGGAGTATGAATGGGGTACCGTGGTGGGACAACCTACCACCGGTAAGGGAAATTTCCAGGTCACCTTCCAGCTGTCCGATGGCTCCGGAATTGGCTTGTCTATCGGTAAATACTATACCCCTAAGGACGTGAGTCTTGCGGATGTGGGCGGTCTTATACCTGCAAAAACCGTTGAGGTTTCCAAGGAGCTGGAAGCAAAGATTTATGCCGAGCTGGTACCTCCGGAGGAGGATCCTCAGATCCAGGCTGCCGTCGAATTGCTGACCGAGGAGACAAAATAAAGAAAAACAGGGCAATTTCTTCTGAAAATACAGTTTTTTATTGACGGAGAGCAAAAAGTCCTTTATAATTATTTGGCTAATTTTGATAAGGAAAGAGGTTTCGTTATGGCTAAGGAATATAAGATTACTTCGCTGCGCCTGCAGGATCTGGAAAAGGAACTCAATTATCTGAAGACTACCCGCGAGCGCGAAATTGCAGCAATGATCGCTGAGGCCCGTTCCTACGGTGACCTTTCTGAAAACTCTGAGTACGATGCCGCTAAGAACGAGCAGGCTAAGCTCTATGGACGTATCGCTGAAATTGAGGACATTCTGTCCCACGCGGTCATCATTGTTGATGAGAACGAGCTCAATGGCCGTGTCGGTCTGGGCTGCACCGTTGTCGTAGAGGATGAAAAGGGTGCGCAGTTTACCTATCGTATTACCGGCTCTCAGGAAGCGGATCCTATGAATGGCAAGCTGTCCGATGATTCTCCTTTTGGCCGCGCCATCGTAGGTAAGAGCGAGGGCGACAAGTTCGTAGTTAACGCACCTTCCGGTGCCTATGAGATGCGTGTCATCTCCGTAACACGCGAGGGCTAAAAGATGGCAAAGTTTGTACCGCAGGCAGAAATGCCGCTGAGCGATCAAGTGCAGGTGCGCCACGATAAGCTCGCCGCGCTCCGCGCTGAGGGTCGTGATCCTTTTCTGCAGACTAAGTATGATTTTAATGCAGATTCTGCTGCCATCAAGGCAGATTACGAGGGTTTTGAGGGTAAGGCCGTCAAGGTTGCCGGCCGTCTTATGAGCAAGCGCGGTCAGGGCAAGGTAATGTTCTGCGACCTGCAGGACAGCACCGGTCGGATCCAGCTGTTCGTGAAGATCGACGAGCTGGGAGAAGAGGAATATGCCCGCTTTAAGAAGTATGACATCGGTGATATTGTCGGTGTAGAGGGCGAAATATTTAAGACGAAAACAGAGGAGATCTCTGTCCGGGCAAAGAATGTGGTATTGCTGAGTAAGTCCCTGCTTCCGCTCCCTGAAAAGTTCCACGGTCTGACCGATAAGGAGATCCGTTTCCGTCAGCGCTATGTGGATCTGATGGTCAACCCCGAGGTTAAGCGGAACTTTGTGATCCGCAGCCAGTTCATTAAGTATATGCGCAAGTACTTAGATGACCGTAATTATATCGAGGTGGAGACCCCGGTACTCAACACCATCGCCGGCGGCGCATCTGCCCGCCCCTTTATCACCCATCATAATACCTTGGACATTGATATGTTTATGCGTATCGCCACGGAGCTGCCGCTCAAGCGGCTGATCATCGGCGGTATGGATCGGGTGTATGAGATTGGCCGTATCTTCCGCAACGAGGGTATGGACCCCAAGCATAACCCTGAATTTACCTCCGTGGAGCTTTATCAGGCTTATGCGGATTTCCACGATATGATGGACATTGCTGAGGGTATCATCTCCGGCGCTGCCCAGGAAATTTTGGGCACCTACGAAGTGGAATGGATGGGCGAAAAGATCGACCTGACGCCCGGCTGGCGCAGACTTTCTATGGTGGATGCCGTTAAGGAATATTTGGGCATCGACTTTGGCGCGATTACTGACGATGCAGAGGCGGTTGCCGCTGCGGAGGCTAAGGGTGTAGAACTCAATGAAGCTGCCGAAAAGACTTGGGGCAATGCACTTTATGCCTGCTTTGATCAGCGGGTAGAGGAGCATCTCATACAGCCCACCTTTATTACGATGTACCCCGTGGAGGTTTCTCCGCTGACCAAGAGAAGTCCCGAGGATCCCAGACTGACTGAGCGTTTTGAGCTGTTCATTTGCCATAGCGAGCTTGCGAATGCTTACTCCGAGCTGAACGATCCGATGGATCAGCGTGACCGTTTCCAAAAGCAGGTGGAGCAGCGTGAGCGTGGCGATGACGAGACCGAAATGCTGGACGAGGATTTCCTCAACGCGATGGAGTACGGCATGCCGCCTACGGGTGGTATGGGTATGGGCATTGACCGCTGTGTAATGCTGCTGACAGGCACCGACACCATCCGCGAGGTCATCCTGTTTCCGACAATGAAGCCTTTAGACTGAGCGAAATAGAAAAAGTCCCCGAGTTACAAGGACTTTTCGGATCGTACAATCAGCAAAATTTACACCTTTACACCAATCGTACACCAGTTTATGCAATAGTTGTACAGTTGCACATAAAGGACAGTGTTCAAAGAATTACAGGGCCATCGGTTCAATACCGATGGCCCTGAAAGTTTTAATCGGCATCTAAATGGTGACCGGTTTTGCCTTTGATCCTTTATCCAATGACAAGCAGTTTTCGATATGCACCGGGAGCAATGCCGACTTGTGCGGAAAATACTGCAATAAAGTAATTGTAATCCATAAAGCCGCAGGCGGTTGCAATATCAGATATACGCATCGATTTTTTTTCTGATAGTAACTGTTTTGCTTTGTTAAGTCGCAGAGTGCGGATGTGCTCTGCAATTCCTTTGCCGTAAAGCTGGTTAGAAAGATTATATAGCTTGGAACGTCCAATGCCAAATTCCCGACAAAGGGTGGCAGCGGGGATATCTTCACAGAAATGGGTATTGATGTAAGCATCCAGCTTCGAAGCAAGAGATCCTTCCTGCAATTTGGCCATACGCTGCATCACCAAATAGGACGCTGTTGCGTGGAGGATTTGCGCAGCAGAAAGAATATATTCATCTGTTACATGCGGGGAGCCTGTAAGGGCTTCCCGCAATTTTTGTATAAAGAAAACCACCGGCAGTGTCTACTTTTCCTTGACAAATGCACACGGCCGGTGGTTATGATTTTGTTTATGTAGCAGAAATTTCTTGCAAAAACTGCTTTCGGTATTTGGCTGGTGTGATGCCGTACTGCTTTTTGAAATCCCGGATGAACTGGGGAGTGTCGGAATACCCTATGGATTCGCAGATGTCGTCAAGCTTGAAATCGGTGGTTTGTAGAAGCTTCTGCGCTCGGTCCAGCTTAAAGGTGCGCATGATGGTGGAAAAAGAAGCTTCACCACTGTTTTTGAACAGCCTGCACAGATAGGATTCGCTG
The DNA here is from genome assembly GCA_015067665.1 of Oscillospiraceae bacterium. Taxonomy (GTDB): domain Bacteria; phylum Bacillota; class Clostridia; order Oscillospirales; family Oscillospiraceae; genus Faecousia. Next base: position 14,867 of record SVLZ01000046.1, read on the forward strand.
TAGCCAAAATGCTGAGAAAGCCCTTTTAGCGTGATGGTTTGATAGTTTTCGAACATATAGTTGACGATTTCCAGCATTTTGCCATGCAACGGAGTCCCAGAATAAAGAAATGTCAGCGTATCTATGTAGTTTTGCATACAGTAGGTAAGCATTGCCTGAAACAGAAGGGAAATAATTTCATCGTGGTAGCAACTGGCATTTTTCTGTTGCTGGTAGATCGCCAGCAGAGTGTCCCGCATAAACAGATCTCCACCGCAGTCAAAACAAATGGGGGTCGCAAAATAT
>SVLZ01000047.1 GCA_015067665.1 Oscillospiraceae bacterium
CCTCCCTTTGCACAAGGGAGGCTTGTATCAAATTTGTAAATAATCATCGTTTATCGATGCATATATAATTAGGAGAAATAACTATGAACAGAAAATATCGTAAGACCGTCATTGCCGGTAACTGGAAGATGAACAAGACCCCCTCCGAGACCAAGGAGTTTATGCAGAACCTGAAGGCAATTATGCCCAAGGGTCGTTGGTGCGATGTTGCACTGTGCGTTCCTGCCGTCTGCATTCCTGCAGCCGTCCGCGCTATGCGCGAGACCCGCGTTGGTATCGGTGCTGAGAACTGCAACGCAAACCCCTCCGGCGCTTACACCGGTGAGATCTCTACCGGTATGCTGGTAGATGCCGGCTGCAAGTATGTCATCATCGGTCACTCCGAGCGCCGCGCTATGGGCGAGACCGATCAGGATGTCAATGCTAAGGTGCTGGCGGCACTGGATGCAGGCCTCATTCCCATTATGTGCTGCGGTGAAAGCCTCGAGCAGCGTCAGGCTGGCATCACCACCGAGTGGATTGCTATGCAGATTAAATTGGGTCTTCTGAACGTTCCCGAAGACAAGATTCGCAAGGTCGTTATTGCCTACGAGCCCATTTGGGCCATCGGCACCGGTATGACAGCTACTCCCGAGCAGGCGCAGGAAGTCTGCGAGGGCATCCGTACCGTGGTTCGCAAGCTGTACTCCTCCAAGACCGCTCGTACCATTTCCATTCTCTACGGTGGCTCTATGAACGAGAAGAACGCTTTCGAGCTGCTGGCTCAGCCCGACATTGACGGCGGCCTCATCGGTGGCGCATCTCTGGTTCCCGAAAAGTTCGTGCAGATCATCGAAGCTGCCAACCAGCCCACCCTTTAAGTTTTATGGGAGCAGCAAAGCTGCTCCCTTTTTTAGTGAATAGTGAATAGTGAATAGTGAATAGTTATGGTATCGCCATAGGCGATGATTGTTTATTATTCATTTTTTATCATTCATTCAATTATCCAAAGGAGAGATAATTAATGAATACCATTATGCTATCTGGTGCAGACATAAGCACCCCCTGCAAAGCGGCTGCAATTATCAACCAAGGCGGACTTGTGGCCATCCCCACGGAAACGGTATATGGCTTAGCCGCCAATGGCCTCGACCCTGAGGCGGTGGCAAAAATATTTATTGCCAAGGGCCGTCCTCAGGATAATCCCCTCATATTACACGTTTCCGAGGCAAACGAAATGGAACGTTTTTGTCACAGTATCCCGGAAAGCGCCTACCGCTTGGCAGAGGCCTTTTGGCCGGGGCCCCTGACAATGGTACTGCCCGCCAGAGACTGTGTCCCCAAATGCACCACAGCCGGTCTTTCTACCGTTGCGATCCGATGCCCAGACAATGACATTACCCGTAAGATCATCGCCCTTGCCGGTATTCCCTTGGCTGCACCGTCAGCCAACCTCTCCGGCAAGCCCTCTACCACCACCGCACAGCACGTGCTCCACGACCACGATGGCAGAATTGATGCCATTGTGGACGGCGGTCCTTGCAGAGTCGGTGTAGAATCCACCATTGTGGATTTATCGGACGGTACGCCCCGGCTTCTCCGCCCCGGCGGCATCACCCCGGAGCAGCTTCGTGAGATACTCGGTGAGCTGATTGTGGACAAGGCCGTTTCTGCGTCTGTAGAAAAGGATGCGGTGGTGAAAGCGCCGGGAATGAAATACCGCCACTATGCCCCGGATTGCCGGGTGGTCATCGTAGACGGTGACCTGCTTGCCGCAAAGGCGTATATCGAAAGGCATTTTGTGCCCGGCAACCGGGTGCTGTGCTTTGAGGAGGAGCTGGATATTTTTACCCCCTTCTCTCCTCTTGCCTACGGTAAAAGCAGCGATATGGACACGCTGACTGCCGGTTTATTTGCCGCGCTCAGAGAACTGGATGACCCCAGTATCGGCACAGTCTTCGCCCGCTGTCCCAAAGGAAACGGAAAAGCCTTGGCTGTTCAGAACCGACTGGAAAAAGCAGCAGGTTTTCAGCGGATAAACCCCCGAAAAGAGCACTTTATCATCGGAATTACCGGCGGTACCGGTTGCGGAAAATCTACCCTTCTGCATATGATCTCCCAACTTGGCGGTACGGTCATCGATTGTGACCGTGTCTATCATCGGCTTTTAGAAACCGATGAACAAATGCTTTCCGCCATTGAAAGCCGTTTCCCCGGCGTGGTGATAAACGGCATTTTAGATCGGAAAAAGCTGGGGAAAGTGGTCTTTTCCGACGAAAATGCCCTGCGGGAGCTAAATGCCATTACTCACAAGGCGGTAAAAGAAGAAGTCCTTCGTCTCCTGCCCGACACACCCTCGCTCATTGCCATCGACGCCATTGGTCTTTTCGAAGGCAATCTTGCGCCCCTGTGCAACCGGACCGTAGCAGTCACCGCACCGGAAGAAATGCGTATCCGTCGGTTAGTGCAGCGAGACGGCATTTCGGAGGAATATGCACGTTCCCGCATCCGTGCGCAAAGAACAGACGCAGAATTTGCCAGACTTTGCGACTTTACGCTGGAAAACAACGATACGGAAGAAGCCTTCCGCAAGAAATGCCTTGCATTTTTGTTTGGACCGGATATAATAAAAGCAGAATAACAGCAAAGGAGAAATGTTTATGACTACAGAAGAACTGCGCGCTTCCCTTTTGGCAGCGCCCAAAAACGGCTATGCCTCCCTCACCCCGGAGCAGAGAGCCGAAATGGAAGCCTACTGCAAGCGGTATTCCGCTTTTATGGATGCCTGCAAGACAGAGCGGGAAGCCACTGCTTGGGCAGTAGAAGCTGCCGAAAAGCACGGCTTCAAGGAGATCGTTCCCGGTATGAAGCTGCAGCCCGGCGACAAGGTATATAAGAATAACCGCGGCAAGAGCATTATGCTGGCTGTCATTGGCTCCGCCTCCCTGAACGAGGGTGCCAACATCTGTGCTGCCCACGTAGACTCTCCCCGTATGGACTTAAAGCCCAATCCCCTTTATGAGGCTGACGAAATTGCCTATTTTAAGACCCATTACTACGGCGGCATCAAGAAGTATCAGTGGGTTACCATCCCCTTGGCACTCCACGGTGTCGTTTACCGCAAAGAAGGCTCTATCCTCACAATCACCATCGGTGAAGATGACAACGATCCCATCCTCTGCGTTTCCGATCTGCTGCCCCACTTGGCTGCTGACCAGATGAAAAAGACCCTTGCTGAGGGTATCGTAGGCGAGCAGCTGAATGTGATTCTGGGCACCGAACCCATCGAAGGCGAAGGCAGCGATCTCGTCAAGCTGAACATTATGAAGCTGCTCAGCGAAAAGTACGGTCTCATCGAGTCCGATTTCCTCTCTGCTGAGCTGACCATCGTACCTGCCGGCCGCTGCCGTGAGGTTGGTCTGGACCGGAGTCTCCTGGGCGCTTACGGTCACGATGACCGCGTCTGCGCTTATGCAGAGATCGAGCCCCTGCTGACCATGGACATCCCCACCCATACCGCTGTCTGCGTCCTTGCCGACAAGGAAGAGATCGGCTCTGTGGGCATCTCCGGTATGCAGAGCCGTGTATTTGACACCTTTATGCAGGATCTGTGCGATGGCACCGGTGCCAACTTAAACCGCTGCTTTGAAAACTCCTTCTGCCTCAGCGCTGACGTTTCCAACGCTTTCGATCCCAACTTCCCTGAGACCTGTGATAAACGGAACAACAGCATGCTCAATCGCGGTATTTCCATCTGCAAATACACCGGTTCCCGTGGCAAGGGCGGCGCCTCTGACGCTTCCGCAGAAGCAATGGGACACATCCGTACCACCTTCGAAAACGCAGGCATCCTGTGGCAGATCGCAACCCTTGGTAAGGTCGATCAGGGTGGCGGTGGCACAGTGGCTGCCTATATGGCAAACCGCAATATCGTCACTGTTGACGCAGGCGTTCCCGTACTGTCCATGCACGCGCCTATGGAGCTGGTCTCCAAGCTGGACTGCTATATGACTATGCTTGCCTGCAAGGCAATTTACCTGGCGTAATTTCCACAAAAAGACGGGGGATTCTTCTCCGTCTTTTTTATTTGACACTTTACACAAAAACCCATCGGACCATTTAAGCATAATTCACAATTTACGCAAAACGACTTGTTTTTTTCCAAAATCGTGCTATACTTTTTTTAGGTATACATATACTGGAAACAAAATCTTTAGAAGGAGACATTCTTATGAAAAAGCTTTGGAAATCCTTAGTGCTTCTGCTTGTTGTGGCAATGGTCCTGACCTCTGTGGCCGTATTTACAGCAAGCGCAGCAACCCCCGAGACCCTTTATTTAACCCCCAACGCAAACTGGAAGCAGAGCAATGCCCGTTTTGCTGCCTATTTCTTCGGTAATGGCGAAACATGGGTCAGTATGACTGACGCTGACGGCGACGGTGTTTATGAAGTCGCTGTTCCCGCCGGCTACCCCAATGTTATCTTCTGCCGTATGAACCCCGGCACAACCGCAAACAACTGGAACAACAAGTGGAATCAGACCGCTGACCTTACTATTCCCACCAACGGTCCCGACCATTATACCGTTACCGAGAATACTTGGGACTCCGGTGGCGGCACATGGACCACCATGAACTCCACCTGCCTGCACGACGAGCTCGGTGAGCCCGCTACCTGCGACACACCTCAGTTCTGCAGCAAGTGCGGTGAGATGGTGGTAGCCGCATTAGGCCATGACTATGACGAAGCACACAACTGCCTGCGTTGCTACGGCAAGGCTTCCTTTACCGTTGCCGGCAGCGGTGCGCACCTTGGCACAGAATGGGACACCAAGAACACTGCCAACGATATGGAATACGATCCTCAGACCTCTACTTACACCAAGGTCTACGAGAATGTTGCAGCAGGCAGCTATTATCTCAAGTGCGTTCGTGATCATGATTGGGGCACTGCATATCCTTCTGCCGACAAGGCCTATAAGGTCGAAGTTGCCGGCAGCACCGTAACCGTTACCCTGACGGGCACCGTAGTTGATGTAGTCGTAGAAGCCCCCCATGTGCATGACTACGAGGCTGTTGTAACGCCTCCCTCCTGTACCGCCGCTGGTTACACCACCTATACCTGCTCCTGCAGTGACACCTACATCGGTGATCCCGTAGACGCTACCGGTCACAGCTACACTGACGGCATCTGCGGCACCTGTGGCGCAGCCGATCCCGACTATGTAGCTCCCACCGAGCCCGAAGCTACTGAGCCCGAAGCTACCGAGCCTGAGGCTACCGAGCCCGAAGCTACCGAGCCCGAAGCTACCGAGCCCGAAGCTACCGAGCCCGAAGCTACCGAGCCCGAAGCTACCGAGCCTGAAGCTACTGAGCCCGAGGCTACTGAGCCTGAGGCTACTGAGCCTGAGGCTACCGAGCCTTCCGATGAGCCCACCGAAGAGCCCAGCTTCTTCACTGTCATTCTGACTGCTATCATCAACTTCTTTAAGAAGCTTCTGGCATATCTGGGACTGTAATGCATAACCTAAGCGCCACGGAGAAATCCGTGGCGCTTTGTCAATTAAAAATGAAATTCCCGTCATGCAGCCTTGTATTTTTTCCTTCTCCGTGGTACAATATTTCTATCTTCGCAGAAGGAGGGGCTGCCGTGCGCCATATTGCAAACTTTGTCCGGAATTTCTTCCGGAAAGCAGACCTGTTTCTGCTTTTTTTATGTCTTGTAACCACCGTTTTCGGCTGGTTTGTCATTGCCAGTACCACCAACGTCAGCGCCTCCGGTCCTACCAGATACCTGCTCGTGCAGGTGGTATCCACCTTTATCGGCATTTTCTTTTATGCCTTCTTCTCTTCTATTGATACGGATTTCTTCTCCGAGCACCGTCGGGCACTGATTTTTCTCTGCTTTACGCTGATTATGTTGCTGCTCCCCTTCGGTACGGACAACGGTACCGGCAACAAAAGCTGGATCCCCATTCCCATCATCAATATCCACGTGCAGCCTGCCGAGATCTGTAAGCTGCCGCTGGTACTGATTTTAGCATCCATTATGGCCTCTCATCAAAATCGCCCTTCGCACCTTTTTTCTGTTCTACATATCGGTTTGATGGCTGGCGCATTGGTAGGACTGAATCTGATCATCTCCAAGGACTTAGGTGTTTCCCTGATCTTCATCTTCATTTTCCTTGTGATGGCCTTTGCAGGTGGCGTTAGTATTGTCTGGTTCCTGTGCGGCTTCGGCGCCATCGGCGCTGCGATGCCTATTATTTGGCCGCTCCTCGGTGAATATCAACGCAACCGAATCCTGATGATCTTTGATCCCACCTTGGATCCCAACGGTCTTGGTGTCCGATACCACACCGTCCGTTCGCTCCGTTCTCTTACCGGCGGTGGGCTATTGGGACAGGGTCTTTTTAACGGACATCGCACCCAAACCCCTGATGCGCTCTTTGCCCAGCATACAGACTTTATCTTCTCCGCCATCGGTGAAGAACTGGGCTTTATTGGCTGCCTTTGCGTGATCGTTCTGCTCTTCGCCATTATTGCCCGGATTCTGTGGGTAGGTACTCGCAGTCAGGACTATTTGCGGCGAATGGTTTGCTTTGGCTGCGCGGCGGCGCTGATCTTCCAAGTGATCATTAACATCGGTATGTGCATGGGTCTTCTTCCCGTCATTGGCCTGACCCTCCCCTTTATCAGCTACGGCGGCTCCTCTATTATTTCGCTGTACGCTATGATGGGCCTTGTATCCGGCATCTACGCAAAGCCTGCGCCCACCAGTCAGGAGCGGTATTTACGGCCTTATAAGCTATAAAATTATCCGGCAGAGATTCCTCTGCCGGATATTCTTTATTCTTTTTCTCTTGCTTCTAAGTCCTTCAGCATCTCGCTGTAGAACGTTTCGCTGATCTTATACTTCTTCAGGTAAACGATATAGCCAACCACGATCATAATCAGCGGAATGGCAAACATTGCCACTTTGATGATCAGCTTGCCGTCGCTGCCGATGGCATCCACAGTGCCGCCATCGACCTTGATGCCGGAAAGGATCAACGTCAGACTGACGATACCGGTGGCGATGGCACCGCCAATTTTATTGATAAAAGGCTGGATAGAGAAGGTAATGGATTCGTTTCGCTTGCCCAGCTTCCACTGGCCGTATTCCACAGTATCCGCAAGGAACATCAGCATCAACGTCTGAATAAATGCCTGTCCAACGAATACCAGCACTGCGCCAAGGGCGATCAGGATGATGGATACTTCCGCAAAGAAGAAGATGGCATAGCCTGCAAGAACCAGGATCGTACCTAAGGTGTAGAGGCTGCGGCGGTTCATCCGTCTTGCAACTGCGGGATAAACCATCAGCGTGCCAAGCTGAGAAACACCAACGACTGCTACCAAAACCACGTACATACCTTCATTACCGAAAAGGTACTTCATATAGTAGACCGCAAAGTTCACCGTAGTGCAGTAGCCGATCATAAACAGGCCCATTGCCAGTGTAGTCCACATAAGCTGGTCATTTTTAAGAAGTGCCCGGAACATCTGAGAAACCGTGGTAGATTCCTGCTTTTCGGGAGCTACGCGCTTTTCCTTAATGCCCAAAAGCGGGAACAGAAGACCTAAAACGAATAATGCCGCCACTACAACAGCGCACCAGAACCAAACGGCAGGTGTATCTCCCAAAGCGCTGGTTACCGGCTGCCATGCTACCATCACAATGTACATACCAATATTGGCACAAATCCGCGCAAACGCGCCTGTCTTTTCTCTCTGCTTTTGATCGGAAGACAGTACGGGCAGCAATGTCCAATAGCCAATGTCGTTAATGCCATAAGAAATATCCCACAGCAAATAAGCAAGGCCAAAGACAACCACAAAGACCCAGCCATCGCCAATGCCCGCAAAAAGGAGCACCGAGAAAATGGCGCTGAGTATACCGCCAACCAAAATTGCAGGCTTGAATTTGCCCCAAGGAGAACGGATATTGTCAATAACAAGGCCGGTAATGGGGTCATTGAATGCATCAAAAATGCGCATTACGGAAAGGATCATACTGGCTGCAGCAAAGACCCATACGGGCAGGCTCAGCACATCGGACAAAAAGTAGAGCAGCGTATTCGCCTCAAAGGAATAGAACATATCACGGCCAATGGTGCCAAGGCCGAAATACACGCGATTGCGATCATCAAGTGTTTTCAAGAGTTTCTTCCTCCTCAATAATATATAGATCCGAGCCAAAGTCGGAAAGGGTCCGCTGGTTTTGGTCGTAGCCCGTTCCTCGGAACAGGGGCAGCAAGCGCACGCCTGCCATCAATGCCGCACCGCTCGCAGTGAGCCGCTGGTTGCCATCAGGCATAGTAATGAGCCGGTCTGCCGTCCGCAAAATCATACCGTTGGGGTCCAAATTTACAGGCACCACGTGCTTTATAAGGCTCCCAAATTGCCCGATTCGCAATTTTTGGGCAAAAGTAGAGAAGCGATATTGTTTCTCCTGCGCCAAATTCTGCAAACGAAGGGTCTCATAACCGGGTGCCGCAGGCAGAAGCTTGCGGAACACCGCTGCCAAGGCAATTTTCTCTTTGGTCACCTGCCAGCCGTTTTCCAGTCGATCAAATGTACCAAACTGGAAAGCCGCACGGTACTTTTTATAAAAGGCAATTTGCTCCGCAATCTGCTCCCGTTCTAACTTTAACAGATGTTTCAGATCTAATTCATAGCCTAAACAGCCGAAAAACGACACATTTCCGCGGGTGCAAAGGGGTGTATCCCGCAGGGTCTGGGCATGGGGCGCAGCGCTGACGTGGGCGCCGAAGGTGGACTGGGGATAGAGATAGGAGAGGTTTTCCTGAATGGTCAGCCGCTCGATGGGGTCTGTATCGTCGCTGCACCATACCTGTGGACCATAGCACAGCATACCAAGATCAAAGCGGTTGCCGCCGGAGGAACAGCTTTCCAGCAGAATATGAGGACGGGGTGTAAAGATACGGTTTAGCACCTCATAAAGCCCTAAAATGTAATCGTGGGCCTTTGCTCCCAAGGCAATGCTGTGGCGATTCATATCCCACTTTACATAGGTGATGGGAGCGCCGTCCAATATGCCGCAAACATTTTCTACGATGTAGTCACGAACCTCCGGCTTTGTAAGATCTAAATGGAGCTGATTTCTGCCGGTAATGGGTATGAAACCGTCCGTCAGTGCCCAATCCGGGTGAGCGCGGTAAAGGTCAGAATCGGGATTTACCGCCTCCGGCTCAAACCACAAGCCAAAGTCCATTCCCAATGCATTGATCTTTTTTGCCAGCTCGAAAAGGCCATAGGGCAGCTTCTTTTTATTTACAGTGTAGTCGCCTAAGCCTGCCTTGTCATCATTGCGCGCGCCAAACCAGCCATCGTCCAAGACAAACAGCTCGCAGCCCAGTTCTTTTGCATCCTTTGCCAAATTTATAAGCCTATTGTGGTCAAAGTCGAACATACAGCCTTCCCAATTGTTAAAAAGCACCGGCCGTTCTTTGAATTGCCAGTATTCCGGCACAATGCAGGTGTTCACAAAACGGTGCATTTTGAGGGACAGATGGGCAAATCCACCATCCGAAAATGCCATTACCGCCTCCGGGGACTCAAAGCTTTCTCCCGGCTGCAATTCCTTCAGGAAATTGTCCGGAGAAATGCCCTGCAGTACGCGGGTAAAGCCTTGGAGGGACTGCTGGGCGCTGCCGTAATGATTGCCGCTATAGATAAGATTGAAGCCGTAAACCCGGCCGCTTTTCTCGGTGGCATCCGGTTCGCTCAACAAAAAACCAGGGTTATGCCGATAGGAGGAAAAGCCGGTGGTGCTCTCATTTACCACCCGATTTTGCGTTACCTTTACCGTGTGCTTCCGCATCTCTGCAATCCAGCCGCCATCGAAGGTGGTCATCGCAAAATTACCAGGCAAATCCATCATACTGCTCATGATCTTGGTGATCTGCACAGGCATTTCTCCCGTATTTTTCAGCACAGTCCGGCGGGTCAACACCTCCGAAAAGACAGAAAAATACAAAGTAAGCTCCGCGCCGGGCTGGATCATTTTGATTTTCAAGGTCTGCGCATTGCCCTTGGCTTGCGGAAGTCGGCCCTCCATAGAGGCGATCCCGTCAAGAATTTCATAGCTGTGGAAGCGGAAATCCGTAGACACGCCACCTAAGCACAAGGGACTTTCCCGATAATCGCCCCGCCCGGAGCCACTAAAAGCAAGGGGCAGCACATCGGGACAGCTTTCCGTATCTCCATCTTTAAGAAGCACAGACGCGCCCCAACCCAAGCCGGGTCTACATACAAACGCCTCTGCATCTCCGGTACTTACCGGTGCACCGAAATGAAGCATTTCCAAAAGGCCGTAGTCATTGACCCGCAGGAGGCAGGAAAAGCCTTCCCCGTGAAGTCCGAATACCTGATTATTGTATTCTATCATCATTTTGCGCACCCTTTCTGTAATAAAGTTTTGGTAAATACCCTCTTTCTCCTATTTTATCGTATTTTTTCCCGGTGTCAATGGTATTTTAGGGATGACAAAACAAAGAAAATGTATTATAGTATAAGAAAAGACATTTTGGAGGTGTCCCTATGGAAGAAAAACGCTGGTATAAAGATATGGTCTTCTATCAGATCTGGCCCCGTAGCTTCAAAGATGGCGACGGCGACGGTATGGGTGACCTGTGGGGTGTGCTGGAAAAGCTGGATTATATCAAATCCTTAGGCTGTGACGGCATTTGGTTCTCCCCTATCTATCCTTCCCCCGGTGCAGACTGTGGCTACGACATTTCCGACTATATGGATATTGCGCCGGAGTTTGGCGGTATGGAGGCCTTCAAAAAAGTTTTGGATGGCTGCCACGCACGGGGTATGAAGCTCATTATGGATCTGGTGGTCAACCACACCAGTGATGAGCATGAATGGTTCCAAAAGAGCCGTCAGAGAATTGATCCCTACACCGATTATTACATTTGGCGACCTGCCAAGCCAGAAGGCGCCCTTCCCAACAACTGGGATTCCAATTTCGAGGGCAAAGCATGGACTTGGGACGACGAGCGACAGGAGTACTATCTCCATCTCTTTGCTGTCAAGCAGCCCGACCTGAATATGGACAATCCCCTTGTCCGTGAGGAAGTAAAAAATATCCTCCGCTTCTGGTTGGATATGGGTGTAGACGGCTTCCGTGAGGACGTCATTACCTACATTTCCAAAAAAGAAGGTCTGCCTGACGATAAACTCTTCCCCGTCTATAAGGGAATGCTGCAATATAACCACGGTCCGCATATCCACGAGTACTTAGCCGAGTTTAAGCACGATGTTTTTGACCATTATGATTGCTTCACTTTGGCAGAAGCCCCTATGGTGTGGCCCAAGCAGGCCCTCAAATACATCGACGAGCAAAAAGGACAGATCGATATGATGATCCAGTTCCAGTGCCAGTGCGCTGACTGCTTCTTCACTGACTATATGCCTCATAAGTTCTCCCTTCGGAAAATGAAGCGTGCCTTCTCCTCCTGGCAGAACAAGCTCGCCGGCAAGGCTTGGAATATGCTCTATATCGAAAACCACGACCATCCCCGTATCGTCTCTCGGTACGGCAGCGAAGAATACTGGAAAGAAAGCGCCAAGACGCTGGCGGCAAGCTATCTGTTCCAGCAGGGCACTCCCTTCATTTATCAGGGTCAGGAAATCGGTATGCTCAACTGGCGGCCCGAGAATCCCGGAATGTACGAAGATGTGCAGACCCGTTATCAATACGAGCACACCAACCTGAAAAAATCTCCCAAGGCGCGGCTGAAAAAGCTGTGGCGCGCCTCCCGTGACTCTGCCCGGACACCGATGCAGTGGGATAGCAGCGAAAATGCCGGCTTCACCACCGGTGAGCCTTGGTTCTATGTGAATGAGAACTACAAGAAGATCAATGTGGCGCAGCAGGAAGGTCAGCGTTACTCCGTGCTGAATTTCTACCGAAAGGCTATTCAACTGCGTAAGACCTTGCCCGTTGTACGCTACGGCCGCTATAAAGAGCATTTTAAGCTCTCTAATAAACAATATGTCTACAGCCGGCAGATGCCCGGTGAAAAGATCCTTGTCATCTGCTCCTTCACAAAAAGAAAGCTGGAGGTTCGTGCACCGCGGAGCTTTGATCTGCGTACCGGCCGTCTGATCCTCACAAATTACCCCGCGCAAGAACGTTTTCTGCAGCCCTACGAGTGCCGCGTTTACCATTGGAAAGAGTAATATAGACGAAAGATGGGCGTGTTGCAAAACAAAGCAACACGCCCTTTTTCTGACGAATAAACCAAGCTATCGCAGATGGTAAGAATAGTAGCCAAAGCCCTTATGGACACCATTGTAAAGTTGCGCATTTTATGATATAATGCAGATAATCGCGATATATTCAGCGTTCCGCATAGCTGTTATTTGAAAAGCTTCTATACCAAAACAAGAAGATTATGTTAAATATGGAGGTAACCGCCATGATAGATACAAAAGCCATGGCATATGTCAATATGTACGGTGTTTTAGGCACATTGGAGAATATGTGTCAGCTGGACGACGAGGCGCGCGCAATCCTTGCCCAGCTGAAAAAACCTGTCTCCCTTTGTTTCCGCGTAAAAAACGGTCCTTGCTGCACCTTCCATTTTACCCGCGAAGGCTGCCGTATGACCGAAGGAGATGACGGCTGCACCTGCAAAATGTCCTTTTCCTCTGCAGAAGCCTTCAATAATCTGATTGATCATTCCAAGCCCGGTATGCCCACCAAGAATCCGATACAGGTGATCACTTTCCTTCTGGGTCCCTTCACCATGCTGACGGATCGACTGAACGCAATTCTGCGTCCCTCCGAAGAGGCCATGCAGGATCGGGTATTCTTTGAAAAGAGCACCACTTTGACCCTCTACACCATTGCTGGAGCCATCTCCGCTCTGGCAAACAATGATCCGATTTCCAAAATCTCCGCAGATTACACAGTAGACGGCGATATTTCCCTCGGCATCAAAGACACCGCCTATATCACCCTCAGGGTACAAAACAAGCATTTTACCACCATCAAGCAGCGATGTGAGAATCCGAGAGCCATTATGGAATTTGCGGATCTGGATCTGGCTGCCGGCTTATTCGCCGGCAACGTATCCACCATCAACGAGATGTGTAAGGGTACAATTCACCTACGCGGTATGATCTCTATGCTGGACAATGTGAATCGTATTTTGGACCGCGTGTCCGTATATTTGGGCTAAGGAGGGCAGAGAACTATGAGTAAGTATCCGGAATATTCCCACGAAAAAAGTCGCGCTTGGTTTGATCGGGCGCTGAACGTAATCCCCTCCGGTGTGTACGGCCATTTAGGTCCCAGCGAGGGTTTGTTCCTGCCTCTGGAAAAATGGCCGCTGATCTCCTCCAGGGCGGAGGGCACCTATTTTTGGGATATGGACGGCAATCGGTACTTGGACTTTATGTGTGCCTACGGACCCAACGTTTTGGGTTACGGTGATCCGGATGTAGACCGGGCCGCTATGGAGCAGCTGAAGGTAGGCAACTGTACCACCGCACCTTCCTACAAAATGGTAGAATGCGCTGAAATGCTGGTGGATACTGTGGCCTGTGCCGACTGGGCATTCTTTATGAAAAACGGTACCGATGCCACTACTTTCGCAAATCTGACTGCCCGTGCCGCTACCGGAAGAAAGAAAACGATTTTCCTCCGCGGCTATTATCACGGCAACCAGCCATGGGCAATGAAGGCAGACTACCCCGGTATTCTGCCGGAGGAGGTCGCCAATAATATCGTAGTGCCTTGGTTTGATATTCCGGCGCTGGAGCAAGCTTGGGACTATGCCAAGGGTGATGTGGCTGCACTGATCGCCCAGCCCTACGACCACGGCAATTTCTTCGATAACCGCTGCGCTACCCCCGAGTATTGGGCAGCTGTCCGGGAATTTTGTACCAAGCACGGGATCGTGCTGATCATCGATGATGTCCGGGCGGGCTTCCGTTTGGATCTGCGAGGAAGCGACCACTACTACGGTTTCAAAGCAGACATTATCTGCTTCTGTAAAGCTTTGGCAAACGGCTATAATATGTCCGCCGCCTGCGGTGTGGAAAGTCTCCGTTCTGCCGCATCCAGTCTGAGTTACACCGGTTCCTATTGGATGAGCGCAGAGCCCTTTGCCGCCTGTCTTGCCACCGTTGAAAAGATGAAGAAGCTGGATACGCCGAAGCTGTTCCGCCAGCTGGGCACTACGCTTACCGACGGCTTGGTCGCTGCAGGCAAGGCTCACGGTTTTGATTTGATGGTATCCGGCGAGCCGGCGCTGTTTTATCTGCGGATCACCAACGACGAC